>JBDNHS010000630.1:0-2577 GCA_041688685.1 Kapaibacterium sp. (SeqCode) | reverse complement strand
CTTTTATAAATATATTTGTTCTGAATTTTAGTAAGTCCTTCGAAATCAATACAGTTGGGAATTTTAATTGACAAAACAAAATTATAACCCAATATAAATACATCAATAATATATACTTGAATTCATATTGACTATTATAAGCAATCATTGATGTAGTTGGAACTAAAGAAATTAAAATTAAAAAGGAAATAATATTAGAAGAAAGACTTCCTTGTTTAAATATTTTTACAAAAAAAGGGCTCAAAGTGATAATAAACAACCAGGAAAGAGACTGAGATGTCAATGTGCTATTATTAAAAAAATTTTGATACCCATAAACTACTGAGACTATATTTTCATAAGCGAAATCACAACATAGTTTGTAAAAAATTATGTTCAAAAACACAAAAATATCTTTACGATTAAGTTTCACTTATTTTTTAGCGTAGTAAAATGAAACAAGCATATACAATAGATATGAACTTGTTCTTGCAATTGTAAATAAAATGAGAGTTGTTTCAATATTCTTATAAAACATTATCCCAATAAAAAAAGCAATAATAGTACTAATTATTACATAAATCTGCCAAACCAATGATACTCTAATTTTTTTTGAAATTATAAGTATCCCACCTAATGACATACTTATGAAATTACTAACAAAAAGTGGTACCATTATTTGAGCATATAATGCAGCTTTAGCCCACTGATCACCCAAAAAGAAAGAAAAGGATGGTGGTAATAAGAAATATAAAGGTATTGCGAAAAGTATTGCAATAATTGAAATAGGTTTCAGTAATTTTATATAGATTGGTCTACAGTTTCCATTTGTAGAATATTCAATATTTGCTCTTTGCCTAAATACATCTTTAATAGCAGCACTAACAACCGTAACAGGAACAGTAAGTAAAGATGCTGCCATTGACATATAACCTAGCTCGATATTTGAAAAGTATTTAGCTATAAAAAAGATATGTATTGAACCACCAATATTATTGAGTATCTGATCAAACATCAGAAATTTTGGGAATTCAATGAACTTTCTAGAAACAGACTTTAGCTCATTTTTAGAAGTTCTATTTTTAAAGACTTCGCCGTCAATTTTAAATCCTCTAAAAATGCAAATTATTGCAGATATCAATTTTCCAAAAACCTCACCTAAAACAAGTCCATGACTAAAAAAGGATGTAATACCTAATCCAACTTTTGAAAGTGCAATTAAAGAACTATTTGTAATTTTATTAAGAGATAAGCCGATAAAATATTTAAATGTAACACACCATTCATTAAAACAATTGAAAACTACTACAGACAATGCAATTAAAGGAGTGAATAATAGCCAAAAATTTAAAATAGGATCCTTTATTAAAAATGAAAACCTTTTTGTAATAACCAATAGTATAATAAACAAAGAAAAACAAATAATAAAAGACCTAACTAAAATCATTTTTACTAACACTGCAGCTTCCTCTCGAGATTCAGTAATCAATATTGCTTGTTCAAATGAACCACTCGCAAAAATTGCTAGAATTTGTACAACTGATTGAATTGTTACCAAAAGACCAAATTCACTAGGAGTATATAATCTTCCTAAAATTGGATAGAATAGAAATGGAAGAGCCTGAGCAACTAAAGTGCCCAAAGCAAGTGTTAGAGTATTTCTAGCAAAAGGACTGCCTTTAATTTCTAATGAATAATTGATAATTTTTTGATAAGAAAAATATTTTATCAATTTTGAATAGTATTTAATAGTGTTAACAAAACTTTATTTTTAAATACTAATTCTAAAGGGGTATACTTTATAAACTTATGTTGTGAACCTACTATAAAATATTTTTTTTTCATACTATTAAAATTTTCTTATTTGATTTACTATTTCAATAGCTTTTTTACAATCAGCAAGACCAAAACCATTACCATTTAAAATTTCTCTGTAACTAATAGTATGTAACTCAGTAAATCCATCTGAAAATTCAATTTCAGTTCCTTCAATTTCTAAAGTTCGAAAAGTCCTTTTACCTGCTTTTTTAAATTCATCTGGAACTTGATTATAGTCAATGCTTAACATCCAATTTATTCTGGCCCTTTGTAATAATAATTGACCTGAAGCTGTTTCTGAATTTTGCACATCAACTGAAATTCTTTCAACATCACCAAATATCCAAGTAAGCATATCAAAAAAATGTACCCCAATATTCGTAGCAATACCACCAGATTTAGCCACATCACCTTTCCAACTATGATGATACCATTTACCTCTTGAGGTTACATACTTAAGATTAATATCATAAATCATATCCTTAGGTCCAGTAAGAATTTTTTCTCGTAATTCAATAATATTTGGATGCAGTCTTAGTTGTAAAATGGCATTAACTTTTTTTTGTGTTTCGTTTTCTATTTCCATTAAAGCATCTAAATTCCATGGATTTAACACAAGTGGTTTTTCACAAATTACATCACAATCATTCTTTAAAGAGAATCGAATATGAGAATCGTGTAAATAATTAGGCGAACAAATTGAAACATAGTCTAATGGAGTATGTTTCCTTTTTAACAAGTCAACATGCCTGTCGAATCTTTCAAATTCAGTAAAAAAAT
>JBDNHS010000629.1:0-3049 GCA_041688685.1 Kapaibacterium sp. (SeqCode) | reverse complement strand
TTTGTTAAAATTTCGCCAATTCTCAAAAAACATTTTCTAAATTTGTCTTTTCCTTATATATAAAAGACTATTATTTGGCGAAAATGTAACAGGATTTACAAAAAATAGTCTGTAATGGTAGATTAGGCAAGTGTTTGCGAAAAGTGGGGTTTTGGTGGTATTTTGAGAAGTATTAAACAAAGAGTTGCAACCTCTTTGTTTCTAAAACAAAAAAAACAGCAAGTTTGCACCTACTGTTTTTATAAAAAGTCATTGTTTAATTTATCAAATTATAATATCATACACGATTATTTGATAAATTCTTTAGAGAATTTGTGTTTGCCATTTTCGTCATATACAACAACTAAATAAACACCTTTTGCTAAATTATTCAAATCAAATTTATGATTAATATCACCAGTTGTATTAATATCAGATTTTTCTACAATTTGACCAGAAATATTCATTAAATTAACTGTCCAATTAGTATTGCTAACTTTATTGAATGTAACATTAATTTCATTATTTGTAGCAGGATTAGGATATAAATTTATTGCTGATTTAACATCATTTTCTACACTTAATTTAAACCCTTTATATTCTTCATCACAATACTCAAAATAATTTACGACTTCATTAAATTCATCAGCATAAAGAGTTAATGCTGCAGCAGAAAATGCTGATACACTATCAGAAACATAAAAATTATATACTGTACTTATAGTTATTTGTCCTTGTGTGATTCCAAAAGCATTCAATAATGATGTTGGTGCTGGAGCCCCTCCCAAATATACACTATCTATAGAAGTATAAGTATTTTTGACCAATAATGCTGGTACTCCGTCCATTTCGGCTACCCTCAAAGTACCATAACCAACTACTTCGTTAGTGATTGTTTCACTTTGTACCAATTCACCAGGTGTATTATTCACTTGAAATAATTGTAAGAAAAGTGTAAATGGAGTTACTGCTCTTTTGTTACTCGTCCAAGATTTGCCATAAGTAAGAGGGAAATCAATCAATTTATAATCAGTATTATAATTAAAACTATTTAACATAGTCAAATTATCATTCGGACCCCCAGATACACTTGTTAAACTATAAACGCCTGCTTCGGTTTCAAACCCACTATCATAAAGTCCATTGTCATTATAGGTAAAATATCCTCTACTTTCTTTAAGTTCAATTGTACCCAAGGAAGGTGTATAATTAAACATAGCTGTTGAGCCAGGGAAATTTGGGTTGTTGTCATAAGCATTAAAATTGAGTGGATAATTTGTACCCAATCCAATTGTAGTTCTATAGTCCCAAGTAACATCTTCGCCTACATTTGGAATTGGCAATGAGACGCTTTCACCTCTAATACTTCCTACATCGGAACCTACAGGTAGTCTATAGTCAGTAGATTTAACAACGATTTGAGAAAAAGCTATACCATTATTAAAAAGACATATTAAGAATAATGCCGTAATAATTTGTAATGATTTTTTCATAATTTACCTTTTTGATTATTTATTAAAGATTTATTTATTTTTTACATTGATTATAGCTTGCAATATAACAAAAAAAAGAATTTATTTGATAATTATTTTATTTTTTGTATTAAAGTTACAAAAAATCCATCGGATTCAAAATGTATCGGATAAATAGTAAGACCATTATTGTTTTTAGTATTGCTTTGTAAATCTTCAAATAACATTATATCTTTTTGATTTTTAATCAATTCTGAAGAATGCGTAAAAATATCTAAAAACTTTATGTTTTGTTTAGTTTTATGTTTTTTTTCAATTTCTTTTAAATTGTTAGAATTTTCCATATAATTTAAAGAGCAAGTGATATATATTATAATTCCACTCGTATTTAATAATGGAACACATTCTTCTATAATATTCTGTTGTAAATTCGAAAATTCATTTAAATCATTTAAGCTGTATTTGTATTTATTGTCTGGGCTTCTTTTGACAGTTCCAAATCCTGAACAGGGAGCGTCAATTATAATTAAATCAAACTTATCTTTAAAAGTATTTCTTTTATTGTTGAAATCTTCGTTATTTATGACTTTTATATTTCTATTAATTTTAACGTTTTTGTTTAATCTTTCTTTGAGACCGATTAATCTTTTTGAGTTATTATCGGTCGCAACTATGTTATAAAATATGTTCAACAAGTTTAGCTCATCAGCAAAAAGTAGCGACTTACCACCTCCACCAGCACAATAATCTAAAATATTGAAATTGTAATCTTCAGATTGTTTTTCTATAAAAAATGATTTAGCAAATTGAAAAATTAATTGACTACTGAGGTCTTGAATTTCGAACAAACCATTTTTAAATGAATCTAAATTGGATAACGAAGAGTTGTTTTCAATTTGTATAGCATTTGGCAATAATGTTTTTTTATATTTAATATTAGATTTATCTAATTCAGCTAAAATTAAATTCTCATTTTGTATTACTCTGATAAATAAATTAGCTCTTGAATTTAGGTTAGATAAATTTGAGTTGATAAATTCATTTAATACAATTAATTCTTTTTTGTCATAATTATTTAAAGTTGTTAATATTTCTTCTGAATTATTAACATATAATATTGATTTGATTAATTCAATAATATTAAAATCTAAAAAAGAGTACTTGATAGATAATAATTCAATATAAGTATTAAAGTCATCAATTGTAATTTTATTGATTTTACAAATTGTTTCAATTCTGTATTCTAAATTATCAATACTTTTAGTAATGATAATTTCCAGTGAATTAAGTATATAATAAATTAATTCATCTTCTAAGTTCAAAACTTTTGATAATATTAATTTATAATACTTTTTTAATTCAAAAAAATCATACTTTATTTCTAATTCTTGAATTTCATTTGATTTAACATTTAAGAAATAGATTGACAGATAAAATTTGAGAAAAAGATGTAAATTTCGATTTTGGTCTTGATTGTCTAATAAAAGAAGTGATTTTTCAGTTTCATTTATAATCAAAGTATTGACAGTATTATTAGCCAAATATTCAATAAATTTAAACTCTTTGTAATAAGTATAAAAAATATTAGAAAACAGCTT
>JBDNHS010000628.1:0-3402 GCA_041688685.1 Kapaibacterium sp. (SeqCode) | reverse complement strand
TTGTGCAACTCTTTATGATATTGCCAATACATCTGCATATAATTTAGGGCGTGTCGAAGATTTAGATATCAAAAACTTGATTGATCAAATTACTATCAAAATGTCGACCGAAACTTTCCATAAAGTTGTTGATGAATTAATTGATAATGCAATTAAATTTTCAGAACCTGGAACAAAAATCGTTATTAATTCTTGGTTAGAAGAAGAATACCTTTATATTACTATAGAAGATAAAGGTAGAGGTATGTCCAAAGAACAAATAAATAATATTGGTGCTTATGTTCAGTTTGAAAGAACAATGTATGAACAACAAGGAGTTGGCTTAGGGCTTATTATTGCAAAAAGATTTGTTGAAATCCATGATGGAAAGTTCTTCATAGAAAGTCAAGAAGGCTTAGGTACAAAAATTATGTTAGCAGTTAGATATTTAAAATTAGATTAGATTATTGCAGATTATTTATTTCAAGAACCTATTATAATTAATTTCATTTAAAAATTTATACTTTTCAGATAAATCCGTATTTTCAGAGTTTATCAAATAAGTATTAATAAATAGATTAGCTAAGAATGGAGCTATCATAACTCCTTTGGTACCCAATCCATTAAATACATATATGTTGTTGTATTTGTGATGATGACCAATTACTGGTCTTCTATCTATGACAGTGGGTCTTATCCCAACTTTATGGTTAATAACTTTGTATTTAAACTTAAATATTTTTTCTAATTTATCTAAAATTTCTTTCTTTCCTTTTTCTGTAATAGTTTCTTCCAAATCTTCCCACTCATAAGTTGCCCCTACTTTGAATAAAATTTTATTTAAAGTTGAATCAAAAAAAGGTAATAAAAATAAATTCTTATTTAAAATATAATTCTTAATTTCGTTTATTTTCTCAATATCATCAAAATCAATTATATCAATAATTAATAATTCGCCTTTTGTTAATTTGAACTTTATTTTGTCGAAATATGGATTGTTTTGTGCTTGGTACCCTTCTGAGAATATAATATTTTTGAAAGAATAATTTTTGTAGGTGAATTTATTGTCATCTTGAATTACAAGAGATTTGAATTCAAAATAATCATTATAATATTCATTATTTAGTTTAGCATTTTTTTTTGATTGTTGAATAAAATTATATACATCAACATAACCAGAATTATAAATTTGTCCTAATCCAGAATTTAAATGTAATATTTCATCGAATTTATAAATAATGTTTGAATTTAAATATATTGACAAATCTTGTTCTTTTGATTTTTTTATCCAAAAGTCCTTTTCTTCATTATTAGCTATAATCTTAAATATATTGGATTTAAAATGTATTTTAATTTGATTTTGGTTTTCAAAATTATCATAAAAATCATTTAAATCTTCTAATAAATAATCAATATTCCAACTTTTAGTTAACCTTTTAAATACAATTGGGTTATAAATTCCAGCTGCTACTAATGATGAACTAATCTCTGGTGAATTATCTATTAACAGAACACTAACATTAAGTTTTTTAAACGAATTATATCAAACGGAACCAGCAAGTCCCCCTCCAATTATAGCATAATCAAAATCATTGTTTTCATTCATAAGTTGTATTATTAATCAAAATCTATATCTTTAAAATATAATTTTGGAAAAAGAAAAAAATCGATTTTTCCATTTTTCTTAATTATTTCTTTCCAATTATTTACTTCAAAATTAATTGAAACTATACCGCAAGTAGGCAAATTATCAAATCTTTGACCTGAAAGATAGGAAATTGTAGAAGTAATATCAGGGTTATGACCAAATAAGACAACAGAATTTATCTCATTATTTAAATTAGAAATCAAATTTAATATAGTTTTTTGCCCATCTTCATAAATCCCAATATCATAAACTATTTTAGTCGTATCGTAATTGTATTCTTTGGCGAACTCTAAACACGTAGTTTTGGCTCTATTAGCTGGAGAAGAAATAATTAAATCAACTTTATCCATTTTTTCATTTAACATTGTTGACATAAATGGAGCATCTCTTAATCCTCTATTATTAAGTGGTCTGTCAAAATCACTGAAATTATTATTCCAATCAGATTTGGCGTGCCTAATTAAGGTTATTTTTTTCATAAACTTGTCATTTTTATTTAATTACTTTTTATTTTACTTTATTATTGTTTAACTTATCTTCTAATTCAATATATTTTTTAATTTTTTCGACTTCTACTAAACTATTTTTCTTTTTATAAGATACTATTAATAGTTCAGCAATTTTATTCCTGTAACTAATACGTTTATTAGAATCAATTACTTGCATCCAAGCTTTTTGATTAAAAATTACATTTAAATTTTGAATTACTTGTGTTGGATTTTTAGCTGTATCTTTTATTGAATTTTGAATTAAATTATATAATCTATTGTTTAATCTATTTTGGATAGTTTCATTATTTGATTTATTTGTATCTGGAATTTTACTTTTATTATATGATTCGATTTTTTTCTTTAAATTATCCAAAGTAGTTTCATCAGTAAAGTCATACACCTTAAATTTATTATACATATTTGGCTTTATTTTGACAGAAATGTCATCTAAATCCCCAAATCCTTTTGCTTTTAATTTATCCATTATACTAAATGAAACTTCAGAAGTTAAATCGCTATCTACAATCAATAACAATGACGGAACTAAAAAAGTACCTAACATCCCATTTAGTTTGTCAAAATTCTTTACTATATTTTGTCCTATAAATTGTGCTTGATTATAACATCTCTGATAATCATCACCACCCAAACCTGTTCTTGAACGTAAAACTTGTAGTGTAGCAGTTTTATCTTTGTACCCTAACCAATCAATAATTCCAATGGCTTGTGAAAAACCGAACTCAATATAATAATCTATTTTACCTACTTCAGCTATTTTAGCGAATTCTCTTAAATATCCTCTTTGGCTAAGTGCAGCTCTTGCAACTGTAAGTTTATTAAGTCCAGTTGAATCTTCATAGCCACATTCAACATAAGTATCTCTTGGCACTGATATTATTTCAATTTTACCACTATCAAGTAAAATTGATAGTATATGGTTTGCATCGGCATGTTTAAAGTTACTACCTAACCTTGAATCTACTCCAGTAATTGCAATATTTATTCTTCTGCCTTTATAGGTGTTATTAGAAGCAAAAGCAGTATTCTCATCAAAACCAATAAAATCCAAACTATCTTTTGTTCTTGTATAATTTCTATCATTCTTTATTATATTTTTGATAGAATCAGCTTTTTCTTTTTCATTTTGAATAATCAGTTCGTTATCTATTTTATTTTCAAAATTTACTTCTAAATTATCTTCTTCATAATTCATTCTTTTAATTATAAAATAAGATAAAAACGATATTATTAAAAAAGAAAAAAGAAATAGAAAAAAGTACTTTA
>JBDNHS010000627.1:0-1930 GCA_041688685.1 Kapaibacterium sp. (SeqCode) | reverse complement strand
TACATAAAATTAAAAAAACAAAAACAAAAAGAAGAATATATTATATAAATATAGAAAATAATATTAAAATAGAAAATATTTATGAAAATGATTCAGTGTGTGTTTTTGATGTGGGTATTAATAATAATATTTTTATTTATATATAGTATTAGTTATCATTTTGATGGTAATATCAATCAACGTAAATATAAATCAAAATTATTACAAGATATAGATAACACCTATTATAACAAAAATACAAAACATTTATACAACGAAAAAGATGGTAAATGGACAATATTAATGTTTGCTCATATTTACTGCCCTTGCACGAAAGCAAGTATAATAGAATTTGAGAAAATTAGACGAAAATATAACTTTGAACCATTGATAATATTTGATTATATATCTGATGATGATGTAAATGAGAATAATCTTATCAATGATTTACAATCAAATAGACTATTAGCACAAAAATTAAAGATAAAATATATTATTGATGACAAAAGAGAAATTATTAAAAAATATAAAATAACCACTTCTGGTTTTACTGTACTTTAAGATAATTTTTATAATGTTATTTATACTGGTGGCGTTACTCCTTACAGAGGTCACATTGGAGAATCAGATTTACATAGATATTTGTTAAAATTAGAAAAAAATAATTATTTAAAAACATCAAAAAATAATTTAAATAATAATGGCGAAGTTCAAATTAGTGAATTTACTACCAATTTGAAAAAATTATTAAAAGTTGAAAACGTAGAAAAAAAAATTAAAACTTATAATTCACCAACATTTGGTTGTGCATTTTGAGTAACATCATATTTATTAATATTTAAGGAATTAAATTATGAACATTTTTACAAACGATATATTAAATGTTCGAGAAAAAGATTTTTACAAATCTTTATTGAAACAAACCTACGAGAATGCCTCAAAGCTATTTTATGTAATCATTCCAATACAATTAGTTTTACTGATATTATTGGCTTTCTTTATTACTCCAATAACATGGAAAGCTAATATAAGTAGTATAAATTTTAATATTTATTTAACTATAGGATTAGGGTTGTTTTCTGCTCTACTTCCAATGTATTTAATAAAAAATAATCCAAGTGGTACGATAACAAGATATGCTATTGCGATAAATCAAATGGTAACATCTTCTTTATTAATTAATATATTTGGTGGACAAGCTGAAGCCCATTTCTTTATATTTATTTCTTTAGCATTTTTAAGTGTTTATAAAGATTTAAATGTAATTATAGTTGCAACATTAGTTGTTGTCTTAGATCACCTTATCAGAGGTTTTGTATTTCCATTCTCACTTTTCGGTTCAAACACTGTTGATATAGTAAGAATTATAGAACATGCAATTTATGTTGTGATTTTAGATATTGGTATTTTCTTTATAATTAAAAATTCAATTGAAGAAACAATAACTATTGCTAAAGACAAATCTAAACTTTTAGAAAATCAAGAAATTGTAGATAAAACTCTAGATGAATCTAATGAAATTATTGATATACAAAATACAGAATTAAAAGTATTACAAAATGCAATGACAGAATTAGCAAATGGAAATAATAATGTCAGTTACAATACTTCAAATGGTGAAAAGTATCCAATTTACCAAGCTCTTTCTGTTTCATTTAACTCATTTATAAAAATTCAGACTCAAATTACAAATTTCACTAATGAAATATCAAAAGGTAATCTTGATACTGTAATAGAACCTAGAAATCAAAATGATGTTTTGATAATTTCAATTAATGCTGTTCAGGATACAATCAAAGGATTAGTCAGAGAGATTAAAAATACTACAGTTGATTTAGAAAAAGGACTTTTGGCGACAAGATTAAATGAAACGAATTTTGAAGGTAGTTATAAAGACGTATTAGTAAATATTAATAATGCATTAAATGTGATGGTAAACTATTTAAATTTG
>JBDNHS010000626.1:0-5829 GCA_041688685.1 Kapaibacterium sp. (SeqCode) | reverse complement strand
TGGATTTTGATGAAGAATAAATTGTATTTGCCTGTAATTTACTAAATAAATTTGAAATATATCAATAATAATTATTATTGATATATTTCAAATTTATTTAGTAAATTACAGGCAAATACAATTTATTCTTCATCAAAATCCAAACCAATAATTTTTGGTAATCTGAATATATGCCATTTAAAGGACGAAAAATATTGCTCAGTTCCGAATACTATACCACCAAATTTATTGTCATTTATGTTATAAGCAAAATCAATTCTTATTATATGAGCTTTACCTGTAGTTTTCATATTGTGGAATCTCAATCCCATCCCAGTTGTTTTATAGAATTTGGTATCAGTCAAACTCTGGCTTTGGTTCCATACTGTACCAATATCAAAAAATGCAATAGCCGAAAAGTTCAGTACCCACCAATTTATATCAGGGAAAAATCTAATTTCAGTATTACTAAAAAATCTATTATCACCACTAAATTTATTTGCATCAATCCCTCTAATTCCAATATCAGTATCTAAAATTAATTGTCTAAGTGCATTCCATCGCCAAACAGTATTTTGTTTAAACCTTGAATTAATAGAAATTTGATTTGATAATTTATAAAAAGCAATTCCTTCAGACTCTTGACCAACATACTTAGATTCGTTCTGTACGAAGGCACTACCTGCACCTGCTCTACCGAATAAATACAAATCACCAGTATAATATGAGGTTTCACCCTCTGCACCAATATACCACATTGATTCACCACCATTAGCAAGCGAAAATGTTCTACCTATTACGGCTGACCCGTATCCTCCAATCTGCAAATCTTCATCTAAGTAAGTATTGATTTTATTTGTTTTGATATATTCTTCAGAAACCGAAGAAAAAGCTGCAAACATTTGTCCCGAATTATCATAAGCTCTTCTAAATTGCTGGCTACCTCTATCCACTTGTTGTAAATTTGTATAAAATGTAACAAATGAGCGGTCATCTCCCAAAAATGCTTTAGAATAATATGCAGATGCACTTTGTTCATCAACTTTTATCAAACTAACAGAATCAAAAACAGATAAATAATAAAAGTCATTTCCTTTATGATTTAATAAATTTAGTCCGTAAGCATTTGTAGTATTCAACGTCCTATATGGCTTAAAAAGATTAATGCTTTGCATATTTCTAAATTTATTTGCCAAAATAATTGTGTTTAGATTTAGTTCAGTCCTTAATAACCTTGGTTGATTAAATTCAAATCTACCTTGAATTCCAATATTATTTTCGGTTCTGTACAAAACTTCAAGGTCTAATTCAGTTCTATTACCGAACAGGTTTTTCTCTTGAATTTTTGCACCATAGGTCGAAATACCGCCACCAGTTCCATAAAGGATTGCCGGTTGTAATGACCACTTATCTTGAGTTGTAACAAGTATATCATAGGTATCTGAATCAACCGAATCTAATTCTATTTTGACCCAAGTAAAAATATCAGCTCTTCTTAGATTTCTTTCCGTTTCCTCAATTAAATCCAAATCCAATCCGTCTTCACTCCTAAACAACAACTCATCTTCAATAATAAATGAATTAGTTAGGGTATGAAACTTATTCAAAAAACTTGCTCCCCAAAACCAGTCTTTATCTTTATTATCAAAGACATCCTTTTGATTAATTATCACATCTCTGATATAATATTCTCTTGAGTTAAGAGAATTAAAATTAATACTTAACAAAAAGATAATCAAAATTGATAAGTATGAAATATAATTAATTTCTAATTTGATTTTTATTTTTTTTGTTCTAATTTGAATTGACATTATAGTTTTCGATTTATACTATTTTTATTTTGTAAAATTAGTGAAAAATTATAAAAGTTATATATAAACGTCTTTAAATAGTTAATTATTAAAGGTAATTATAAAATTTACAAATAAATAATAACATAAATATACTGATTTTTATTAGTATTTAACTTTACTAATACTAATTATTTATATAATTTTTGGATAATACTGATTATTTTATTATTTTTGTAATCCAATTAATGACTTTTTAAAAATAAAAAAAGGGAAATATGGCAACTGCAGTACCTAAGAAAAGAACGCGAAGAGCGAAGTATATTACATTATACTCACCTTTTTTGATGAAAGAAACGAAGCATGAGTTAATTGGAGAACCTATTGAATCTGAAAAAGGTAGAATTCAATGGGCTCGTTGTACAAGAAGCAGACACTCTCAACTGATAAATTTAGATCAAATCGAGAAAGACACTGATAAATCAAAAGCTATTGAACATTATGATAAAGACATTGCAAAAAAATATAGCCCTAAAGAAATTTTCGATATTGGCGATATTATATTTCATGCAAAATGGGACGATATCGGAGTTGTAAAATCTAAAGAGGTTACTTCTACTGGCGGTAATTCTATTATTGTTCATTTTGAAAAACTAAACGAAAAAAGATTAATTGAAAATTTTAAGTAATTTAGAATAAATCTTATAATTAGTCTTAAATTTTAGTTAATTTAAACTTTCTAAAAAAATCAAAATCAAAATTTAAAAATAAAATAATTTATATAATCCATATCAGGAGCGAACTAAGTGATAGGTGTAACTATTCAAGGTAACGAAAGCGTTGATAGAGCGCTAAAAAGATTTAAGAAAAAATACGAAAGAAGTGGTATCCTAAGAGAATACAAAAAAAGAACTGCTTTTGTTAAGCCTTCTATTGAAAATAGAATGAACAGAATTAAATCAATTAGAAGACAACACAAAATTTCTATGGATCAAGATTAATTTTTTGATTTTGATGTTTAAATTACTGAAACTTTAAACAATTTAAAAAATACTTAAAAGAGGCGAATAATAATTCGGCTCTTTTTTTTTGTATTTTTTAGATTTTCTATTAACCGTATTGTAAACACTACGGTTGGTCTGAATTCTAATCAAGAGGGTAATTTAGTGCAGTAATAATAATATATATTGACAAATTTCATTATTAATATTGATGTTAAAATTCAATTATTTTTTGGATTCTAAAATTTGTTTATTTAAATAATTATACTTAAATTAGAGATCTATTTTATAGTTAAAAAAGTAATATTAAATTTACGTATTTTCATTAGTTAGATAAAAATATAATTATTTTGGAAAACAAGAAAAATAACAAATTGAATACGCAAAAACAGACGCAAAAAAACATTCAAAAGAATAATCAATATAATGAGCAGCTTTTAAATTTTTATTTTGAGCAAGCTTTAGATGGTGTTTTCTTTATGATGTTAGACGAACCGATTATTTGGGACGATAACACTGACAAAGAGAAAACATTAGATTATATATTTGCCCACCAAAGAGTAACCAAAATCAATGACGCTATGCTCGGTCAGTATAGAGCCAAAAGTGAAGATTTTTTGAACCTTACACCAAATGATTTCTTTTTACATGATTTGGAACAAGGTAGAAAAGTATGGCGAGAGTTTTTTGATAATGGCAAATTACATATTGATACTGCTGAAAAAAGATTTGATGGTACAGATATGGTTATTGATGGTGATTATATCTGTATTTATGATGATAAAAAAAGAATACTTGGACATTTTGGAGTACAAAGAGAAGTAACTATATTACGTGATGCAGAACAAAAGCTAAAATCGAGCGAAGAAAAATATAGATTTATTGCCGAAAATACATCTGATGGAATTGTTACATTTAATAAAGATTTTGTTATTACTTATTGTTCACCTTCATATTTAAATCAGTTAGGCTATACTGATGAGGAAGAAATAGGACGCAATAATAATGATGTAAAGGAACTACTCCATCCAGATGACAGAGAAAGTGTATTTGAAAGTATATTTAATGCCATAAAAAATAAACATAAAGATCTACATTATTCATTTAGAATAAAACATAAAAATGGTAATTATATTTGGAGAGAAGATTCTGCACACTTTATTTATGACGAAAATGGCGATTATAATGCTACTAATGTAACTTGTAGAGATGTAACTTTAAGAACCGAGTTAGAGAATGAATTTAAGCAAAATGAAGTAAAATTAGAATTAGCTCGAAACGAAGCTATAAAACAAAGTAATTATTATAGAGATTTATTGGAAAATCAATCAGTTTATGTAGTAAAAACTGATATGAGCGGCAACTATTCTTATGTAAATAAACATTTTGAATTAAAATTTGGGTTTGACGGAATAGTTGGCTCGTCTTCTTTGCAAAGTATCATTGACGAAGATAAAAATTTATGTATTGAGGCAGTAACTAAATGTTTGCAAAATCCAGAAGTTGGAATTAATGTTATTCTTAGAAAAAAAAGTACAAAAACAAATGAGATTATAACCAATTATTGGGAATTTAAGCTAGTAAAAAATGACAAAGATGAACTATCCGAAATTCTTTGTATTGGTTTTGATATTAGTGATTTATACAAAGCTCAAAATGAATTAAAAGAGACAATCAATAGTTTGGAAGAAATAAACAATAGTTTACAAAACTTTGCTCACATTGTTTCACATAATTTACGTTCTCATAGTGCAAATATTAATGGTTTACTATCTCTAATCTCTATCGATTATCCAGATATATTAATAAATCAATATTATGATTTCTTAAATAAAGCAAACGATAATTTAATGGAAACTATTACACATTTATCAGAAGTTGCTCAATTACATACTAATTCTAAAAAAGATTATTATCCTGTTTCTCTTAATAAATCATTAAAAAATAGTATTATAAATATCGTTGGATTAGCTAAAAATTCTGGTTTGAAAATAATAATTGAATTATATGATAATTCAATTATTATTGGCGAGCAATCATATATTGATAGTATTTTACTAAATTTCCTTACAAATGCAATTAAATACCGTTCAAATGATAAAGATAGTTTTGTTAGAATTTCCTCTTACAAAGAAAATGATAAATTAGTATTAGTAATTGAAGATAATGGCTTAGGAATTGATTTGGTTAGACATAGAAACAAACTGTTTGGTATGTTCAAAACCTTTCATGAACATCCTGAAGCAAGAGGAATTGGCTTATTTATTACCAACAATCAAGTTAAAGCTCTTGGTGGTTATATAGATGTAGAAAGTCAAGTTGGAGAAGGTACTACTTTTAAAATTTATTTTATGTCTGGGGAAAGTATATGAGGAATTTAGACGAAGTATGCTTAATTGATGATGATAAAATCACAATTATGCTCACAAAAAAAAGAGTAAATAGGGCAAACTTTTGCAACAATATTACTTCTTATGAAAATGGAAAAAAAGCTTACGATAATTTTACTGATAGAATTAATAATAATATTGCTTTACCGGATTTGATACTTTTAGATATTAATATGCCAATATGGGATGGTTGGGATTTCTTAGATGAATTTTCTAAAATCAACAACAATCCAAGACTCTGTTTATTTATGATGACAAGTTCGATTGACCCAAAGGACAAAGAAAAAGCACTGCAATATCCGATAGTTAAAGACTTTTTAGTTAAACCAATAGACGAAAATACTCTACTCAGTGCTTTAGACAAATTCGATTTAGGTAATAAATAGCAAAAATATTAATTAGTAATTTATCAATAATTTTTCGTTTTGTTTAATGAACCTTGACCCATTGTCTAGATCCAAACTATTTAATTATGCTGATTTTTTCAAAAATCTCTTGTCCTTCTATTTCCAAAATTGCATTGTATTGCCCATCGTATAATTTACCCAAATTATAATTTAATAAATTATAACCTGCATTTATCTTTTTACTTTCTTCATATACAATATTACCCAAAAGGTCAATTAATCGTATTTTGAGTGAAGATTCTTTATCTGATGTAATTTCAAT
>JBDNHS010000079.1:0-14487 GCA_041688685.1 Kapaibacterium sp. (SeqCode) | reverse complement strand
TGGGGTTCTCTTCAAACACTGCACTCAATTACACCCTTTTTCGCTTTTTTCACCCACAACACTGCACTCAATTACACTATTTTTACGACCATATAATATGGTATATTACGTAATTTCTGCTTAGGTATTGGCGGATATGGGGTGCGGATTATTGCTTACCATATTCCCAATAATTCAACTTCTTCAATTTTATTCTCATAAAATTTAAATCTGAAATGCCCTGTAATTGTTTCATTAAAGTCATAATCAATTGTATCACTTTTTAATGATGTAAAATTATAATCAGAAAACTGGTTAGTTGGTCCTTTATATGAACTTGGTTTATAAAGATTAAATAATATATGATAACTTACTTCAACATCAATATAACATAAACTTTCATTTATTTTATTAAAATACTTATTGATTTCAAAATACTTAAAGTCTAAATTCATAATTGAGAAGTCGTCATAAATATGTAATCCGAACAGTTCTTTAATATTAGAGAAAACATATTCAAATTCTTTGTTTGAAATATATTCTTCGTAAATTTCTTTTAAATATACATCAGTCAAATGTGAGTCAATATATTTTTCAATAAGTACTATGGGTTCACTTACACTGGCGAAAAAAACACTAATAGTGTTGTACGTTGTTAATTCTCTATCTATATTAGTTATATCTTCCTTCAAATTATCATGTAAAGTATTATTATTTAAAAAAGCATTTTTATCATTTGATATAAATATAACTTTTGATTCTTTTTCAATATCTTTAAGAAAATCTAAAATTGTAAGCCATATTAAACAATCTCTTATTTCTTCTCCTTTTGCGTTACAAGGCTTTATTTTGTTTATAGATCTATGTATGGCATTATTGTATATTTCTAAATTTGGTTCAAGTAATTTATTTACAGAATAAAATGATTTAAATTTCGTACAAAAATCTTGTACCTGTTTATCAACATCAAGTTGAAAAATGTCTATATTTGTTTTGTTAAGTAATTTATTAATGTCTTTAATCGAGTTATTTAAAATTTCAACTTTATCAATCAATTCTGTTTTATAAAGGTGTTCCATCTCTTTAAAAACAATTGAGGGTAATATCAACTTAGTTTTTGTAACATCTAAATAATTTTTCAACAATCTATTGTTTGAATTATTTAATTTAAAAAAACTAAACAGAATATTAGTATCTAGTATAATATATTTTTCCAATTATGCCCCCTCCGCAATCTTAATTTCTTCTAATTTTACTTTATCAGATTTGGAAATTTCAAAATCTGAATTAATATTTAATATATTTAGTTTCAAATAGTTACTCTATAATTTAATTGGTAAAATGAATTTTTACGAATATAATAAATTATTACTTAATAGATACTATATAAATTAGAATTATTGGTTTCTGTGATTTATATGTCGTTTTCTGTCGTATTAGCAAGATGTTTTTACTTTTATTGGTGGATTTAAGTATTTGTTGTGAAAAATGAATTTTTATAACCAACCCCGAGACAGGTATTTAAGTGGTCAAGGGTGGCAAAAGAGTGTAGTTGAGTGTAGTTTAGATGCAAAAGCGATATAGGGAAATCAACCGTAAGGTTATCGCAACGGTTGATAGAAATTTTAAAATCAGTAAAATTGAATCTTTTCTAATTTCATTGAGCAACGCAAAAATAAATTATTCAAAAAAATAAAATGTGGAAAAATAAAAAAAATAATCGTAAAATTTTTCTATTTGATTGAATTTTATTATTTTTGTATTCTTATTAAAAATAATTTCAGGAATTGAAATGTTAGACAAAAATCAAAAAGCAGAAATTACAGCAAAACATGGTGCTAATGCTAATGATACTGGTAGATCAGAAGTTCAAGTTGCATTACTTACTCAAAGAATTAACGAACTTTCTCAACATTTATTAATACACAAAAAAGATAATCACTCGAGAAGAGGACTTATTAATATGGTAAGTAAAAGACGTAGAGTTCTTAACTATTTGATGAAAAACGACATTGCAAGATATAGAACATTGATTGCAACCCTTTCTTTACGTAAATAAATCGTAATAACAAAATTTAAAACGGTGAATATTCGCCGTTTTTTTTTATATTTTTTTTAATTTGAGTTTTTATTAACAATAGAGATTAATTATTCTATTTTAATAATCAATTTCAAATAAACTTCTTTAAAGATAAATATATGAGTATAGTAAAAGTTTCTAAAATAATTGATGGTAGAGAGTACTCTATTGAAGCTGGTAAATATGCAAAGTTTGCAAGTGGTGCTGTGATGATTAGTAGTGGTGACACTATGATACTTGTTACAACTGTTGCATCAGAAAAAGAATTGTTAGATATAGATTTTTTGCCTTTACAGATTGAATATAGAGAAAAAATGGCTTCGGCTGGTAAAATCCCTGGTGGATTTTTAAAGAGAGAAGGCAGACCATCAGATAAAGAAATTCTTACTGCTCGACTTATTGACAGACCTTGTCGCCCAATGTTTCCAAAAGATTGGCACTTTGATACACAAATAGTTGCCCAAGTTTTTTCAGCTGAGTCAGATATTGATCCAGAGAATTTTGTGGCTGTCGGTGCATCTGCTGCTCTTATGATTTCTGATATTCCATTCAATGGTCCGATATCAGAAGTTAAAGTTGGTAGATTAGATGGTAAATTTATTCTTAATCCATCTATCGCACAATTAGCTTTATGTGATATCAATATGACAATTGCGGGTACAGACAAATCTATCGTTATGGTCGAAGGCGAGTCAAATGAAATCAGTGAAACAGAATTTATTTCTGCCATCGAATTCGCTCATATCCAAATTAGAGATTTTAATCAATTACAAAGAGAATTACTTGCATTAACTTCTAAAACGAAAAGAACTTATACTAAAAGAGAAATACCTGAAGAAATAACTGAAGTTGTAAAAAAAGAAATTTCTGCGGAATTAAAAGAATTTGTTTATTCTGATACTACAAAAGCAGAAAGATCTGAAAAAAGAACACAAATCAAAGAAAAAGCTGTAGCTAAACTTTTAGAAGCATTTGCTGGTAACGCTGAGTATGAAGGCAAGTTAGAGAAATATGGTAATACTCTTTTTGGTAAATTAGAGAAAAAAGCAATGAGAGACATGATTTTGGTTGATAATTTACGCCTTGATGGACGTAATACAACTCAAATCAGACCAATTAGTATTGAAACTGGTTTATTGCCAAGAGCCCACGGTTCTGCATTATTTACACGTGGCGAAACTCAATCTTTAACTACCGTAACTTTAGGTACAAGTAGAGACGAACAAATGATTGATGGTTTATTGCCAACTTATACAAATAGATTTTATTTGCAATATAATTTCCCTCCATTTAGTGTTGGTGAAACTGGTAGATTTGGTGGCGTTTCTCGTAGAGAAATTGGTCACGGAAATTTAGCCGAAAGAGCTTTAAAAGTACTTTTACCAAGTGCAGATGAGTTTGGTTATACTATCAGAATAGTTTCTGATATTTTGGAATCAAATGGTTCTTCTTCTATGGCAACTGTTTGTGCAGGTAGTTTGGCTTTATTCCACGCTGGTGTACCCATGCCAAAAGCTGTTTCTGGTATAGCTATGGGACTTATCTTAGAAGATGGTAGATATGCAATTTTGAGTGATATTTTGGGTGATGAAGATTTCCTTGGAGATATGGATTTTAAAGTGGCTGGTACTAAGCAAGGTATTACTGCTTGTCAAATGGATATCAAAATCGAAGGTTTATCTTTAGAAATATTAACAAAAGCATTGACTCAAGCAAATGAAGGTAGATTACATATTTTGAATGTTATGGACGAACACATGAGTACTCCAAACGAACAAATTTCGAGATATGCTCCAAGATTTACTAAAATCCAAATTCCAAGAGATACTATCGGTGCTGTAATCGGAACTGGTGGCGAAACTATCAGAAGTATCATCAAAGAAACTGGTGTTGAGATTAACATAGATGATGATGGTACAGTAACAATAGCTGCAACATCACAAGAAGCGTCTGATGCTGCTCAAGCAATAATAATGGGTTTAACTATCAAACCTGAATTAAATGCCATTTACAAAGATGCATTGGTTAAAGAAGTAAGAGATGGTTTGGGTGCAATTATGGAATTTATGCCTGGTAAACAAGCGTTATTACATATTTCTCAAATAGCTCACGAAAGAGTAGAAAATGTCGCTGATTTTGTTAAAGAAGGCGAAAGATTTGATGTACAGTTAGTTGAAATTACACGTGATGGTAAATTTAGATTAAGCAAAAAATCTCTAATGCCAAGACCAGAAAGAACTGACAACAGACCAGACAATCGTAATGATGACAGAAACGATAATAGAAACGACAACAGAAATGATAATCGTGGAAATGACAGAAGAAACGATAACCGTAATGATAATCGTAATGATAATAGAAACGACAACAGAAACGATAATCGCGAAAACGACGACCGTAACAACGAGCCAAAACAATACTAAGAATTAGTCTTGTTTTATAACTTGTTATAAAATTTTAAACTCCCCAATACTATAAAAAGATTTGGGGAGTTTTTTTTTCTAAATGTAGAGATTACCGGCGGGTCGTCTTCCTTGTATCAACAGAATTGTTAATTATAGAAATATGTAGAGACGGATTTGAAAGCCGCCTCTATAACTTGTTTTATTTCCTCTCTCAAAATCAATTCCAATCCTAAAATATTAACTCAAATCAATAATAGAATTACTTTTTTTTGAGATTAAATAATAAAAATTTGTAAATAATTGCCAAAACTCTTAAATTGATTAATTAAAAATTAATTATTTAAAAATTATGGATAACTTTACTCCAAGTGATGAACTCAAAGAGATTATCGACTCAAATGAAAATGCAGATGAGAATGGTGATTCGGAAGTTTATCAATCCACAAAAAATAAAGATATAGTAGAAATTGAAACTCCGGAAGAGATCTATCACGTGCTTTTTGCTGCTGGTGGTACTGGAGGTCATTTGTTCCCGGCGGTTGCTGTGGCTGAAGAATTAAAAGAATTGACTGACAACAAAATCAAAATTTCATTTATCGGAACAAAACACAGAATAGAAGCAAGAGTTGTTCCTGAGTTGGGTTATGATTTTTATGAACTCAATATTACTGGTTACACTGGATTTAATCTTGAAGTATTTTTGTTGCCCATTCGGGTAATTCGCTCAATTATAAAAAGTAGAGCGGTAATTAAAGTCCACAAAGTGAATGCTGTCGTTTGTACTGGTGCATATATTAGTTATCCTCCTGGTATTGCTGCCAAACAACTGAATAAAAAACTTTATCTTATGGAGTCCAACGTAAATGTTGGCAAATCTATCAAAATGTTAGCGGAATATGCTACTAAGATTTTTACTTCTTTTGATAAGACTGCTGAGTTTTTTGACGAAGACATCAGAAGTAAAATGATTAATTTGGGTAATCCAGTCAGAAAATATATCAAAGAAGAGTTTGACCCAATTGTAGCTAAAAAAAATTATGGATTAAACCCAGAAAAACCCTCTATGTTAATTATGGGCGGTAGTCTTGGTGCTTTGTCAATTAACAAAGCAGTTTTGGATAATTTGATTTACTTGAATGATAGCAAAATTGAAGTAATTTGGCAAACTGGGAAAGGATATAAGCACTCACTGAAATTGCCCCCAAATGTCCACCAACACGAGTTTATTGATAATATGGCAGAGGCTTATGCGGCTGTAGATTTTGTTTTTTGTAGGTCTGGAGCAACTACTGTCTCTGAAATTACTATTGTAGGCAAGCCATCAATTTTGGTGCCTTTACCATCTGCGTCAAATAAAGAGCAGCAGCATAATGCTGAATATTTAGTTAGCAATGAAGCAGGAATTATTTTAGATAATCAAGATGTATCTAAGAAATTTAAAGAAACAATTCAACTTATGATATCCGACAAAGATAAGTTGATTAAAATGGGTGAAAATGCTAAAAAATTAGCAAAACCAGATGCAGCAAGAGATATTGCAATTCAAATATTATCCGAGTTGTCTTCTTATGACCCTTACTATTGAGGATTTGTCGAAAATAAAAAACAACAATTATTTATTAAAACTCTAAATTGCACTAATTTAGGGTTTTTTGCGTAATTATAATACTTTCATAATTTAATATTTATTTTTATAATAATCTATAACCATCTTTAATTATCTATGATGTCAATACAAAAAACAAAAAACTTTAATAAACTACATTCTAAATTGATTACAAAATTCTTTATTACATTTTCTGTGAATATATTTATTTGTTTATTTGCTTTTATCAATGTATCCAAAGCAGATAAAATATTTATCCCTATGGACTTATCACAAAAAGACCATCTAAAAGCTTACGGTGTTGCTTTTTATGCATTAAAGCAAAATATGGTGGTGGATTGGTTGCTTAATTACAAAAATGGCTCATTTATGTTAGACGACAATGGCGAAATTGCAACTGAATGTAGAATTAGAGGTGTAACTTTTGATAAAATTAGTGAAGGTACAGCCCAATCTATAATTGCAGAAATCAAAAAAGAAGAAGCAAATATGGATGTAATGAAATTAGAGAAAGCACCCAAAATAGCTGTTTATGTAACGCCAGGTAATCAACCTTGGGATGATGCCGTAAGGCTAGTTTTGGAATATGCCGAAATTGAGCACGACTTAGTTTGGGACGAAGAGGTAATTAACGGCAAATTAAAAAATTATGATTGGATACACTTACATCACGAAGATTTCACTGGTCAATACGGCAAATTTTGGCTGAATTATCGAAACGAAACTTGGTATCAACAGTTAAAATTGACTAATGAAGCAATGGCTCAAAAGTTGGGATTTGATAAAGTATCAGAAATGAAAAAGGCAGTTGCCCTAAAATTACGTTCATTTATTGCAGATGGTGGATTTTTATTTGCTATGTGTAGTGCAACCGATTCTTACGATATTGCGATATCGGCAATTAATACAGACATTTGTGATACTCCATTTGATAACGACCCAATTGACTATAATTACAAATCAAAATTGGACTTTAGTGAGACACTTGCCTTTGAAAATTTCAGTATTATTCACGACTCTTATATTTATGAATTCTCTGATATTGATACCGGATTTGAAAAAGCTTTTCAGCCAGGTTCAGATGCTAATGATTATTTTACGCTCTTTGATTTTTCTGCCAAATATGACCCAGTACCGACTATGCTTACTCAAAATCACGTAAATATTGTAAAAGGTTTTTTGGGGCAAACTACAGCATTCAAAAAAGAATTTATCAAAAAATCTGTTCTAATTTTGGGTATGAAAGAAGGCACAGACGAAGTTAAATATATTCACGGAAATGTAGGGCGTGGTTTTTTTACTTGGTATGGCGGGCACGACCCAGAAGATTATAGGCACGCTGTTGGAGATGCTCCGACAGTAGTTTCACTCTACAAACAAAGCCCTGGGTATAGATTAATTTTAAATAATATACTTTTCCCTGCTGCAAAAAAGAAGAAACAAAAAACTTGATTTTTATTATTTAATGGCATTTACGAGGTGGATTTACCATGTAATTATTAAACTTACAATAAAATAATAATTAAATTATTTAATACTTTATAAATATTATATAAAGGGAAATAATATGGTCACAGAATTAAAATTAGTTATGATACCAGCAGTTTCAGATGAAGAAATGGAAGAGATCTCCAGGATTTATGGTGATAAACCAGAATTTAATAATGACTATGAGGAATTGAGTTTTGATCTATAAAGTTATTATAAATAAATCATCTAACAAATTCCTAAATAACTTTAATAATTTAAATAGTGATATCAAAACTTTTTCAAAAATTAAACCATTAGAATAATATGAAATGGATTAAAGAAATAATCAATATAAATAATTTTCAAATCAAAACATTATGGAATGATGGTGTGATAAGAGAAATTGACCTAACAAATTATTTAGCAGAACAAACAAACCCTAACGCATCATATACTCAATTATTAGACCAAACAGTCTTCAATAATGTTAAGTGTGATGGCACAACTTTATATTGGGAAAATTTAATTGATTATCAAGATATTGACGGCACTACAAAGAAAGGTGATTTAGATTTCTCCCCAGAATTGCTTTTTGAATTAGCAAATACTTCATTTAAAAAAGTAATATAATCAAAATATCAAAGATAAGCGTCGAAATGAGATGTATCATAATATAAATATACAGGTTCAAAATCTTCAAGTTCTAATAAATCTTTTGGTATATTAAATTAAAATTAAAATTAAAAAATCTATTTTTGAAAAATATAATTTTCAAAATAAAATTGACTTGATTTTGGAGAACGATGACATTATGTTAAAACCATTGAAACCACGTGATAATTGGGATAAAGCTTTTGTTGAGATGCATAAGAACAACGAAGATAAATTGTTGATTGACGATATTTTTATTGAAGATATTGAATAAATTAACAAATTGAAAATTAAATAAAAAATTAATATAAAATCATACTTTACAAAATAAATTATGGATTATTCTCAAAGTAATTTGAGTGGAGTTTAGAAGGTGTTTGGAGATTTGCATAGACTTGCGACCACACCCTAAATCCCAATTAACTACATATTAGGTAGGACTTTGATGAGTTTTCGAAGATATAAAAAATAATATTATTTGTTACAAAATATCGTATTTAGAAATTTGTGCCAATTGTGAAGTATATTTGGAGTGGACCAACAACAGTTGTATTAGGATTTTCAAGAAAATAAAAGCTTCTACCCAAGGAGAATTTGGCTGGTCCGATTGGCGAATCAATTCCCAAAGATAATCCAAGTCCGTGCCTAAATGAAGAGAATTTTATATCTTCTGGCAACGCCCAAACTGTACCCAAGTCATATCTTGTAGAGATATAAGTATCAAAAAATATCTTAAATGGGAGTTTGTATCTCGCCTCTGTTGATGTAATAAAAATCTGTCGCCCTCTACGCTCTTCCTCTCTGAATCCATAAAAAATAGGTTGATTACCAAATCCAAACCATTCTGGGAGAGGCGCTGTAACATCTACTGCACCAAACTGAATTTTCGGTTTAAAAATAAAATCATTTACTTTGATATTTGTGTGATAATAAAAATTGACTTTTGTAAATGAGTAATCTTTTTCATTATTGAGAATACTTGACTCGAAATCAATAAAAAACAATGAGCCATAATTCGCAAAATTATTATCGTCCTCTGTGTCCAAAATACTACCAATTTTGATTGTTGTAATTGGATAAAATGCCTGCATTGGCATTGGGTCTGAATTAGCAATCAAGCTTAATGTCCTTTGCTTTTCTACACGCAATTCACCGTAAACTTTGCCAAACTTTTCGATTTGTGAGCTTAAGTTAAGTTTTGCTCCAATTCTTTCAAATTGAATTTGCCCATCTCTGATGTTCTCATATCTATTTCTCGGTAGATTTTCGACTGCTTTATAAACATAAATATTTTTGAGATCGTAATAAGATGACAACTTAAATCCTAAGTCGGTGGTAGAAATTCTTTGATTATTGATATTAAGTGACAAAAATTGATTTCTATCGCCACCATTGAAGTTTATGTAAGCAGATGTGCCACTTCCAAACAGATTTTCTTTTTTGATATCCAAATTTACCTGACCCTGACGTTCATTATCTGTTTTTGCACCGATATTTATTAAATTGTTGGCTTTTTCTTCTACATTTATTATCAAATTCAAATTATTAGTTGTTTCCTCTAATTTGAAATCGAAGCCAACATAATAAAATAAATTTGTTGATATTAAATTGTCCCACGATTGATTAAACTTGTTTGGGTCTGGAAATTCATTAATTTTAAAAGTTAATTCACGCAAAATCTGAAAATCATTTACATCAGAATTACCTTTTATAATTATATTATTAATTTGAATCGAATTTAACCAAATGTTAAGTATTGACTTTTCGGAATTATAACTAATTTTCTGAATATTGCGAAAATACAAGTTATTCTCTCTTAACAACTTTGTTAATCTTAGTTGTAAAATATCTAATATCTTTGGAGTGTACAGCTCACCACTAAATTGTGTGTTCAATATATTCTCTAATTCTTTGAATAATATTTTGTCTCCATTAATATCTTTTTTACTCTCATTTTCTTCATTTGAGTTGATTTCTATAAGATTAATTCGATTCAATATTGGAAAACTTATTAAATTTATTGCTAATTTTTCATTAGAATATAAAAATTCAATATTCTGATAATTATTTAATAAATCAAAGATTTTATTGCTTTTCTCAAAGTCAAAATCTTTGTTGTTTAATATAAAATCATTAAAATATTCTCTTAATATAGTCTCTTCAAAAGCTTTAAGATTAGTAAAAACAAGATTATTTGGTAAATTCAGTTGTGTAGTATTTATATTTTTTTCATTGATATTAAATTTCGATAAGTATTCAAAAATACTATTTCTAAATATACTATCTTGATATTTTATTATATTTTTTTTCATACCAATAATTTGGGTTTTGGTAGAATTATAACCAATATCAATCAATGTATATGAATTTTGAAAATCATTATTTGAATAATTTCCAATTTCTGGGGTGATAAACAAATCTGGCTTTTTGTACCAATTTTTGAATTTATCAGAGGCAATCGACACCACCTGGTCGGCTATATTCCAAGGAGTTGTAAGTTCATCTTTGCCAAATATTGGGGAAGTGGTATTGACAGCAATGATAAAATCCGGTTCAAATTCCTTTGTTTCATTCACTGGAATGTTAGCCAAAATCCCACCATCAACAAGTAACATAGAGTCTATTTCGATTGGGCTATAACGCAGTGGTACAGTGGCACTCGCTTTTATGGCTTTTACCAAATCACCCTTAGCCAAAGATACAATTTCTCCGTTAACAATATTTGTTGTTACTGCTCTAAATTGATATTTCAATTTATCAAAATCGCCATAAGGCTGATAACCAGACTGCCAAATTAATTGTTGTAAAAAAGAATTAAAGCTATTTCCTGATGATATTGCTTTTGGTAATTGAAGCTCAAAGCCCTTAAATCTCAAAGAAATTAAACTTTTATCATTTTCATTTTTTTGGTCTAAAAATAAATTATTTCTTTCTTGTGAGTTTTCTAATGAAAATATCTCATTCCAATTCACATTTTTTGTAAGTGAGTCTAATTCATTTACATTATAGCCAGACGCATATAAACCGCCGATTAGCGAACCGATACTTGTACCAACTATATTAGAAATTGGGATATTATTCTCTTCGAGTGATTTTAATACACCAATCTGAGCGAAACCTCTTGCGCCACCCCCACTTAGCACCAAAGATATTTTCGGTTTTAATGCTGGTAGAAAAATAGAAAGCGTATTTTGATTAATATTCTGATTAATATTCTGGTTAATATTTTTATCAATTACTGTGTCCTGTAAATTATTATTTACATTTGCCAATAATTTAGAATGATTAGAAAAATGCATAATTATAAAACAAATAATTAATATTAAACTCTTTCTAAATATCTTGATTATATTTCCAACAAAACTCTCGATTTTATTCCTATTTATAATGTTATTTTTAATATACCAACAGCTTATGTTACAAATATCTAAAAATTCAATTTAATAACTATTAGACTTTTACAATACAAAAATAACCTAATTTTATTAATAATTTAAAATAACTCATAAATTTTCCTGTAGGATTTATTGTTTTAACAGAGAATTTAAGAGACTACCCCGTCAGACTGCGTCTGCCACCCCTTCATTAGATGGGGAATTTAAGAAATACATAAATTAATTTAAAATGTGTTTCTTTAATTTTCACGAGCTGGGGTCAAAGTTTCTGTAATAATCAAAACAATTCCTAAAAATTGCGGAATTATAGTTCTTTGTTCTTCTTTCTCTTTTCAAATCAAGATTCTGAATACAAAGAAGACGACCCGCCGGTCGTCTCTACAATATAAAAAATATAGGTTCAAACTTTATTTATATAATAAATATTTCATTTTTTGTATGAAACCCCACCCTTAATCCCGCAAATTTTAAGATCTGGCAGGAAATTGAAGAAAAATAACAAAACAAAACAAAAAAATCCCCCTTCCACAAAAAGTAGAAGAGGGAATTTATTTTTTCTGTCTAATAATTGTTTAGATTATTATTCAACAGATTATTAGAACTATTTTATAGTACTTGCCTCCATAAACCATCTATATGTATCATAGTAACAATTTTACCATTTACAGCACCTGCAATTAAGGCTACACCACCAGAAATTGCATCACCATCATGAAAATCAATAAATCTTAAATATACTATTTGACCATTAACTCCGCCACCCATAATTGTCAATGGTATATTATTATCAGCGTCATTAAAACCAGCCCCATTTATATTTATAACTGAATTATTTATAGATGATAAATCAACAACTATTACACCTCCAGTTTCTTCTGCAGCTTCAACAGTAGCAATTGAGTTTTGAACTCTACCATTAATAATTCTTAACGCTACTGAGCCTGTAGTTGTATTAACTACTAAACCATGACCAGTTGTTGTTTGTACATCAATACCTATACCGGCTGTAGCGTTTACAAATATACCTCTTGAACTGGCAGAACTATTTAGAATATTAGTTACTTGCAATCCAACCGTACTCGTTAGACTACCTGCACCAGCCATAGTGATATCAACACCTTTTGCTTGTAGTTCGGTACTTGAGTTTGTTACTAAAAGGCCTGTTGCAGCTACATCAAGACCTTGCGTACTTATCACTACTGCATCTTTGCCGGTTGTTGCTCCTTTGGTTACTGTTAAACCTGTACCTGCACCTTGTGCTACATTAATACCGAATGCACCGCCTGATGTAGTTACATTAATCGTATTACCTGCTCCAGTTTTTGTGAATTGGGCTCCAGTTCCTGTAGCAGTACTGATATTTAAACCATTTGCTGCATTTGTTGCAGTTATAGCAATTGCATCACCTGCTCCTGATTTTGTAAATTGTGCTCCTGTTCCTGTTATTGTTGTTACATCTAATCCTATACCTGCATCACCAGTATATTGAATACCTCTACCTACAGAAGCTGGGGCTAAAGCTACTCTCAATCCAATTTCTGTTGCACCTGGTGTATTTGCTACAAAATCAATATCAACCCCTCTTTGACTTGCTCCATTTCCAATACTTGATACTAATATACCAGTTGCAGCAGCATTTGTAGAATTTTGATTTACAACTATACCTCTAGCATTAAAAGAACCAGCAACATTTATATTTAATGCATCTCCACCGTTAGCAGTTGCATTAGCAGTAGCGATTGATATTGCACTTGCTATACCTGCGTGTGTAACGTTAATTGAATTACCATCACCTAAGAATGATGAATTGATATCTAACGTATTATTTGAATTACTTAATGATTTATTCAATAGTAAAGTTGTTCCTGTTTCCGTTGTTACTTCTATACCTGTGCCGGCTGTTGCATTTACAAGTATTCCTTTTGTACCGGTATCAGTATTTTGTATATTAGATATTAGCAATCCAACTGAATTTGTAGGACCATTACCAGTCATATTAATATTTACACCTTTCGTATTGGTACCGGTTGACTGGTTATTAATCTCAAGACCTTCTGAATTCGCTCCACTTCCAGTAAGTGTTATTGTCTGACCTTTTACTGTTGTTCCTGCAGCACCAGTATTAGTTACAGCTAAACCAACTGTTGAATTACCTGTTGCACCCGCCGAAACAGTTATACTTGCACCTACTGCACTTGCACCAGTATTATTGTTACTTACCACCAAACCTGTATTACTCTCTCCTGTTCCTGATAAAGTTATATCTACGCCATTACCTGTGCCTGCTGTCTTATTGATATTTAAGGCTAAACCATCACCTGATTGGTCAATAGTTACACCAACACCATTACCATTTTGGTCAATTAATAAACCATTTGCTCCACCATCTTGTTGGATTTCAGCAGCTAAGAAGTTAGTATTTTGTTCAATAAATACACCACTTGCAGCACCATTTTGAATAACTCTAAGTGAATTTGATGCAGCTGCTTGAACTATATCTAAAGTAATTGATGGTGCAGTTTGTGGATCATTATCTATTAGCAAATTGCTTGAAGTAAAGTTAAATGCACCAGTTACTTCCAAATTACCATCAACAGTCACTTTTCCAGTACCTTTAGGGTCTAAGACTAAGTTTACATCTGCTGCTAAACCATTAGTTGTGATTGTAGGTGTAGTTCCACCAATACTTACTAAACCAGCGCCATCTGGATTTAAACTTATATTACCTACTGCAGTTGTCGCTAATGTTAATGTTGCACCAGTTGCAGTGGTTGCATTAAATGTTACAGCTTCTACTATTACAGTTCCTGTGTTATTACCACCTATGGTAATATTTTCTGCATCATCATCTGTTTGGATTGTTGTTGATGCTCCTAAAACTACTGAACCACCATTAACTGT
>JBDNHS010000002.1:0-3287 GCA_041688685.1 Kapaibacterium sp. (SeqCode) | reverse complement strand
GATTAGAAAATTATTAGGTACTAAAGAAAAAAGCAAAATTGATAAGGAGATCAAAAAAGCTTCCGAAATCCAACAGGACTTACTACCGGTTCATTATTTAGAATTTTATGATTATAAGATATTTGGGATATGTATTCCAGATAGTGGGGTGGGTGGTGACTTTTTTGATTATATCAAAAATGATTATGAATATGATGATGAACAATTAACTATAACAATTGGTGATGCTGCCAGCAAAGGCTTACCTGCTGCTATTCAAGCATTATTTGTTACAGGTGCTTTGAGAATGGGGGCTTCATTTTCCTCAAAACTATCACACTTATTTGCATTATTGAACAAATTGGTTTACCAAACATTTATCTCAGAAAGGTTTGTTTCGCTATTTACTTGTGAATTAACAATCTCTGCAAATAGAATGGTTCTTTATGCAAATGCGGGACATTGTGCTCCGATTCATTACAGACCAAGTCTAAACAGATTCAAAAGATTAGAAGCAACTGGTAGTTTACTTGGAATAATCGAACAACAAAAGTTTGCTGTCGAAAATGTCAGAATGTACCCAGGTGATATTCTATTACTTTTTACTGATGGAATTGACGAAGCACAAAATGAAAAAGGTGATTTATTTGGTACTGAAAGGTTACAAAATTTGCTTTCTAAACATTATAAAGATACACCAAAAAACATTGCTTATTATATTATTGAAGAAGTACAAAAATTTTCTACTAATTCTATATATTCAGATGATAGAACTATTGTTGTTATCAAAAGAGATGAATATAAGTTGTAAATTGTGAATGTTTGAAGATAAATAAATTAAACTAAAAAGGTTATAAATAAATTTATTACCTTTTTTTTTATATAATATTTAATTAAAACAGACAAATTAAAGTGCATTAAGAATCTCAAATATACTATCAACAAATTCCATTGCACCAAAGAATATACCTAATCCAAGAATAGTATTTCTACTACCCAATCTAAACAAGGCTGTAGGAAGAGCAGATAAGGATACACCTGCATATACTACACTTAATAATAAACTAAGCAAGATTACAATATTTTGATTATTTGTTTGTAATAAGAAATAAATTATTATAAACCCAATGATTGAAGAAATGTAAAGTAATTTTTCTATTTGTTCATTTTTAATTTTGCGACTTAGAAATATAGTTACTACAGCAGAAATAATGACAATCCCGGTTGATAGTATTTTTCCAATGGAGGCATAACCCATAAGACTTATGTTATTTGTATCGAAATGATTTGGTATAACTTTAAATATTAGTGATGTCATCAATCCAAAAAATAAAGCTGCAATTAATACCACACCATAATTTGATTTACCATCAACTGTATCATTGTTGAATTCGGTTGATAAGTCAACAGGTCTAATTAAATTAGTTTTATTCATCAAAAACTTACCAGCGCCAAAAATTAAAACTGCTCCAACAATAAAGGTAAGAACTCCTCCAAAGAATTGAACTAAATCTACAATAACTGGTTCTAAAGCATAACCAATATTACCAGCAACAACAAAATAAGCAAATACTTTTGGTATGTCTTTTTGAGGTACAAAATATTCAATTAAAGAAATAGCAGGACTTCTAAATATATTCATCGAAATTAACCATAGTACAATCAAAAAAGGTAATATAAACCTGACTATTCCTTCTGGTTCGGCGAATACAGTAATAGCAACAGACATAAATATCATAGCAGTGGCACTAATACCAAAATTAACAATGGGCATCATTTCGCCATTTTTGGATTTCATTTTATCTGAAATATATCCAGCAACAATTGGAGTTAAAGTAAGTATTATTCCTTGAACAACAAGCAATAAAAAAGAAAATTCGGACAGTTTAAATTGAGTAACTAAAATTGGTTGATATTCGTGATAAGCAATCCAGCTTATTATTATTGCAACTTCCAATGCCAATAAACTTAGAACTTGTGGGGTCTAATTGACGTAATTTTAGAATTATCTAAATGGTTTTGACCAATTGAGTTAATATTTTCCATTTGTCTTGTTTAAAGTTAGTTTAAATTATTTTTAGTTTTGTATTTATATTTTCTATCTATTTGTAATAACAAAATACTAACTTTAAAATTACATAATAATTGAAATAAATACTAATATTAATATAAAATCAATTTATTTATTTATTTTTAATTACTTAGAAATCCTATCAAAATGGTGGTAATCTTTCATAGAAGTCCAATTTCCGCCCCAACGAAATTTTTTGTTTAGCATAAATTTAACAAGTTCATTTTCGTTTGTAAATGTACCATCTGCTTTTTCATTATGCTCTGCCCCACTCGGAACAATTCTACCATTACTATGGATTACAGGGTTTTGGAATGGATTCACATCTATTGCAAGACCAAAGGCGTGGTTTGATAATGTATCAGAACCTTCCACTTTTCTAAAATTAAATGCAGAACTATTATTATCTTCCATTGATTTGACATCATCCCAATTATACTTTACAATAGGGATTACGCTTTTGATTGGGAATTTTGTTTTTTTGGCTAATTCAAAAAACTTAATTACGTCATCTTTGATAAGATTATGAACAATTATTTGTCCTTTGTGTAGCTTTTTATCAAAGGAATAGTATTCTACATTCAATAAATTGAGTGAATCTAATAGTGGCTTTGGTGCCTCAGTACCTTTGACTGCTTCGGCAAAAGTCATATCAGAGTCAATGATGATTTCATCTTTAGAATTTGAGTTAAAAGTCATAGTGATAAATAAAAAAAGCAAAGTAATTATTTTATAAATTCTCATAGTATTTAGGTTTTTAATTGTAATTAATATTATATTTTGTATTTATTACGTTTATAAAACAAAATTGTTCTATTCTTTTAGTAAAATATTGGTAATATATTGATAAAACATTGGTAATATATTAATAAAACAATAGAAAATACATAAATTTAAACCGTTGGTTGTAAATGAAAATTGCTATTATTGGTTGTGGTTATTGGGGAACTCATTTATTAAGAAACTTTAATCAATCTGAGTTTTGGGATTTAGTTGGTGCTTGTGATTTGGACGAAAATCAAATTAAAAAAGTAAAAAACAATTATCCAAACCTATACACTACAAATAGTATAGATGATATTTTAAATATTCAAGGCTTGGACGCAATTGTAATTTCGACACCAGTTTTTTCTCATTTTGAAATTGCCGAAAAGTCGCTCAAAAAAGGAATTAATACTTGGATTGAAAAACCGATGACTTCTAATTCGGAAGATGCACAAAAACTAATAGATCTTTC
>JBDNHS010000625.1:0-3933 GCA_041688685.1 Kapaibacterium sp. (SeqCode) | reverse complement strand
TTATTATCCTTATTATCCTTAATTATAATAAAAGCATATATAAAAGTATATATAATATCTTATTATATATACTTTAAGAATAATAATGAGTAATGAATTTGATAAATTAAATAGACAAGTAACCTTTATGGAATCGCATGTAGGAGGAAAATTAAATGATTCTAATACTGAATTTATTAGTCAAAAGGACATTATTGAAAATAAAAATAATTTATATTTGGATTTGTTAGACGATACAAATAATTTATTGAGAGACAAAGATATACAAAACACCAGTAAAATTTCCACTAGCAAATCAAGTGGATATATTCAAGAAAAAAGAAAAGAATATTATAGTAGAGATTCAAGAATAAATAATTTTCCTACTATTATAAATAATGATGTTAATATATCTAATCCCATAATTTATCCAAAGGAATACGATCCATATTTTGAATATCTACATAAAAAAGTAATAAATTCTATCAATACTCAAGTAATACAAGAAAAAACTATTATTAATATTGATTCATCCAACAGATTAACGAACTCGATTATGAATGTGGCATCATATATTTCATTGCAAAACAATCCATTAATTTTTACAAATGGACTTAATACCATGAAAATAAAACTTGATAGTGCCAATAATATGTTTACAGTGGGCGAACAGCTAACTTTACAAGGATATAATTTTTATACTATTAGTTATAAATCTTTGAATTTTTATTTTGCAAATGGAACAAATCAAGTAATACTCGATCTAACACCTAATTTTATAACAAACATCCCGTATTATAATGTATTAATTGAAATTTCTGGTGTATCTGACAATGGAAATCATTATTTTAAAAATATTCCCTTAAATATAATAAATAATATTCAAACTGTCACACTTTATACCACTAGTTCAAATGAAATTAAATTTACTTTTACAATACCAATGAATTTCTATACCGATAATTCTACTTCTAATGTATTATCTTCCACTTGTAATATAAAATTTTATTTTATAGGTAATTATCCAATTAATTATATTAATTCTGGTCTTCCTACTTCTTTATATAATTTAAATGAATATTTATTAATAGATGAAATAGATTCAGAATATATAACAATTAAACTGACTAACACTTTATCATTAATTGATTCAAGTTCAATACAAATAAGTGGAAATTGGATAAATTCTACAACATTTGAAACAGGGGGTCCAAATATACAAATCGGAAAAATTTTAGATATTAATTACGCTTATCCAAATCCATCTAATTATAAAATTCCTTTCAACAAACGAATTGACAATGTTGTTTGTATTAGAATGAAAAGCAGTGAAATTCCAAATACATATAAACTAGTATATAACGTACTCGGTACAAATAATATTACAATTTCTAATAATATATTGCGCTGGGAGAATGCAATGGATGAACCAAATAATATATATACAATAATAATACCACCGGGAAATTATTCATCAAATGAACTAGAAAATATTATGGAAACTTTAATTAGTCAAGTACCAAGAGTCGTGATTAGGCCAAATATAATACCTTTTAATAATATTAAAATAAAAATAAATCAAAGCAATAATATAACACAATTAACCTCTTATAATCAATACTCCTTACCTAATTCCATTACTAATTTAGAAACTAGCACAGATATGATAAGTTGGATACTTACAATAAATCATCTAAATCATAATCAAAATGTTGGTAGTATTATTACAATACTAAAATCGCAAAATTATAAAAATATAGATTCTACATATATTAATGGACAACAAACCATTTCTAAAATTTTGGGAAATGATTTTTATCAAATTACTTTGAAATATATTAATCCATTAGATTATTATACCGATGGCAATTGAGGATATAGTATAATAATTTCAACGTTGAACACATTCAAAATATATTTTGACCAAACAGATACAATTGGTAATGTATTAGGATTTAAAAATACTGGCGAAATTGGTTCTATAACTCCATATTCAAATGCAAATAATAATTATACAATTGATAATTCACAATCTTATATTTATGGAGTGGAAAATATATTTATAGTCAATAATAATATACAAAATATACAAGTTTCTAACAATTTTAATTTTGATGTAGGAAGATATATATTATTAATATGTAACAATCAGGCATTAAATCAATGTTTAAATCCTAATAGGATTGCCTATTTTTATAAATTTCAATTGTCAAGTAGCACAGGAGAATACTTATTTAATACTTTTATCGATACTCCTATTTATTTTAATCCTCCTATAAAATATATTGATTCATTGGAGTTTAAATTTGTAACAGAATCCGGAACCGAATTTAATTTTTACGGAATAAATAATTCTATGACATTCGAATTAACTAGTATTGCGAATTATCCGGAAAATACTAATTTATCCACATTTGTCGCTAGAATATAATTTTACTTTTTTATAGTAGTTTTCTTATTATAAAGATTATTTTTTAAATGTTCTTTTGCTTTTGCATTTAAATTTTTTCCTCTTATTAACTCATTAGAATTTAATACTTTGCCATTAATATCTATCGGTTGTTTGTAATCATCATAATCATATGGTTCATTATTTGACATTATATCCATTATATGCATTTCCTTATTAATTTTTTTATTTATTTTGTCATACTTTTGAATTTTTTCATATAATTCTTCATTTCTATTTTCACAAAATATAATAGCTCTATCAAATAACGTATCTACCACTTCATCTGCATTAGCTATATTCCATGTTTTACCATCAAATACCATGGCTTTATTTCTTGATATATCAGTTATAAATACATTCATAAACTCTTTAAATTCAGGATTAAAATGTATTCCCTCTATAATTTTACTAGGAATTGCTGCACCAGAAAAATTAACTAATGTTTTAATAAAAAAATCATTACTTATTTTTTCTAAATCCTCCTTTCCAAATTCTATCTTTATATTTGTAACATTATTAACCTGTTTATTTATCTGATTGCTTATACTGTTGTTTACATTGGTTGTATTGCTATTATCAATCGGTGCATTATTAGTTAAATTTTTTATAGGTATTTTATCATCTTTTAACGTCATCACATATCGAGTTAAATTATTTATTTTTTCTTCCAACATTAATATGATTTTTGTTTTTTCATCTTTATTTTCTTTTTTATCATCATTTATCTTCTTACAGTTTTTTAATAAATGACGTTTTAAAGAACTATAACGAGTAAATATCCTATTACATATTATACATTTATGATCTGAATTAATAATAATGTTACTGTTATTATTATTAGTAATAATATCTTCTTCATCATCTTGATTAAAACTATCACTTGCACATTCACTAAGTGCATCAATGTGCAAACTCGGTGCAAGTACCTCGTCAAGACCATAAACATTTATATTATCAATAATTACTTCCTCGCTACATGGTCTTTTTTTATTGATATGATATGTTAAATGACCTTTTTGTTTAAAAACTTTATTACATTTTATACAATTGTAATTGACCATCCTATATTATATTAGTAATACATTATATTTTAAATTATATATTTTAACTAAAATTACTAAAAATAAAATATAAAAGTATATATACATATATAATGTAGTTTTTAGTGATTGTTGCACCGTGCACTTTAGTGATTTAATTGTGTGTTGGGAAAAAATAAAATAGTTTTATTTTAAGTTTTAAAAATTTACATATTTTATATTTTTTTTGAGAAATAAATAATTTTTAGAAAATAAATATTTTTTAGAAATGAAATAATAAATATATTTTTAGAAAATAAATATTTTTTAGAAATGAAATAATAAATTTACTATTTCATTATTTATATTGTATTTTATCATCATTATCTTCTTACAGTTCTTAATAAATGATATTTTAATGAACTATCACCTATATACAGATAATTACATATTATAGATTTATGCTCTTTATCAATCATAATA
>JBDNHS010000624.1:0-2896 GCA_041688685.1 Kapaibacterium sp. (SeqCode) | reverse complement strand
CAATTGACGGACTTTCAGATGAATTAAATGGATTTAAAGTTACATTAAAAGAGCTCGAAACCTATTTCAAACACTTTATTTCTGATATAGAATTTAATCCTAATAAAATTGAAGAGTTAAGGCAGAGAGAGAAGAAATTAAAAATATTAGTCAAAAAATACGGTACTTTTGATAATTTAATTGATATCAAAAGTCAATTAGAAAATGATTTAAATCTATTAGATACTTTTGAAATAGATAAATTAGATTTGGAGAAACAAACTCAAATCTTTAAAAAATTATTATATAATGATGCTATTATTATAAGTGAAAAAAGAAAAATAGTATCTCAAAAATTATCAAATGAAATAGAAAACAATTTAAAAAATTTGGGTATTGAAAACGCACTTTTTGTTATAAAATTAGATGAAATTACAAATGTATCTAAGGACTCTGATAATTTTATATTTCAATCCAAAGATAATAGTATTAACTTCAATCAAAATGGAATTGATAAAGTTGAGTTACTTTTCTCAGCAAATATAGGTAATGAAATCAAACCTATTTCTGAAATTGCATCTGGCGGTGAAATATCTCGAATAATGTTGTCAATCAAAAGTAATGTTGATAATCCAACGAACTCTAATGATTTCAATGAAAATACTATTACAACTCTAAATACTACATCAAATAATAATATTACAAATAAAAATATAATGACTTTGATTTTTGATGAAATTGATTCGGGTGTGAGTGGAAAAGTTGCAAGACTAATGGGAAAAGAATTAAAAAAACTTGGTCAGAAAAATCAAATAATATCTATTACCCACTTGCCACAAATAGCATCACTTGGAGATAAAAACTTTAATGTTTCAAAATATTATGATAAAAGCAGCACATTCACTGTGATTAAAGAATTAAATTCAAGTGACAAAATACAAGAAATTGCAAAACTAATTGGTGGCGAAAATCTAACAGAAAATTCTATAAAAAGTGCTAATGAACTAATTTATAATATTGAATTGTAACTATTGAATTATAATATTGAATTATAATATTGAATTAGATTATTAAATAAATTTAAGTTTATTCTTGTATTACACTTTTAACATCAAACTCACCATTATTATTTGCCTTGAATACCACAATAACTAAACTAATTACAAATCCAATAAATAAAGAAACAATAGTAACTAATCCACGATTGGGTGAAAATCTTCTCTCTGGAATTATAGCTTTATCTAACGGTTCGACAACTGGTAAATCTTTTTCTGCCTGTAGAGCTTCTTGGAATCTTTGAGTCTCCAAATAAATCACTACTTGTTCTAATATCTTTTTGTCTCTATAAATTGTCGTGTATTGGCGAGTAAGTTCAGGGATTTTATTCAATGCAATTGCGAAATCATCATCACCAGTCAAACCACCTCTTTGAATTGCCATATATCTATTTTTTAAAGTCTCTACTTGCATTTGTAATGTTTTGACAGTTTCAGTATTGGCATTTCTTTGAAACTTCACCATTTCTAATTCAGTTTGAGCCTTTGATAATTCAGAACCAACTTCTATCGCTTGTTGAACAATAGCTTTTCCTTGCTCTTCCAAATCTAATATTTTATTTTTATTCTGAAAATCTAAATATTGTTGGTTAATAGTATCTAATTTTATTTTATATTTAACTATTTCAATTTCGATATATTCTTTAGATTTTCTTGCAGTCGAAGTGCTTTTAGTCCTCACGTGATAATCTAATCCTTCTAATGCGGTATTAGTGATCAAAGCACTCAAATTTGCATAGAATTTTTCATTTTGTTTATTCGGTAAATAATTTGTTGGTATAGTAGTAGTTATAACAACCATACCAGACTTTTCGACTACTACTGCCATTGTACTCATAACAAAACTAATTCTGTCTTCATTAGTCATTTCATTATAATCACTTATTGTATCTAATCTTAATTTATCAATGATATATTTAGCATTGGTTCTTGAAGACAAAATTTCTGCAAAAACTTTAGATTGCGAACTAGATTTACTTCCACCAATATCTAATCCTAAACCAGCACCCAAGCCACCTAAACTTTGCAATAAGCCAGACATTCCACCACCTGAACTCTCTTGTTGGGGCAGAAGTGTAGCATAAGTTTGGTATCTATATGGTAATACGAAAGTTGAAAGGATTGCTAACAAAAAAAGTGAAAATGAAAATATCAAAATAAATTTATACTTACTTTTGAACACTTCATATATATTTTTTATTGTTATTACTTTTTCGATATTCATATTTTACAATTTCTAATTTTAATTGAATTTATTATTAATAAATTATTTTGAATAAGTTATTTTTAAACTTATTATTACTTTTAAATGTATTAGGACAAAACTATCTTCTTATACTTACTATTGTGAGTACAACACCCATAATAGTAACTAACTGAGTAGTGATGGTCAAAAAATCAGTAAATACATCTAATGTTGATACTTCTTTTTCGGGTGGTACTAATATTACATCACCTGGTTCTAAAACATAATCTTTGTTTTTCGCTAAGAATTGTTCACCTTTAAACTTTGTAATAAAAGTTTCGTCAATATCTGCTCTAAATCCATATCCGCCAGCTAAAATCACATAATCTTCATAAGTGAAGTTTTTGTTAAATGGGATAATACCTGGGTTATTAACTCTACCTTGGATATTAATGTAATCTTTTTTCTTTGGTACAATTATACTATCTTTATGTACCAAAAATATATTATCATTTGAGTTTACGTCTTTCAAAACATTGTTGAAGTTAATAGCCATTGCACCACGCTTTTCTCTAATTCTTGCTTGATAATATCGCTGTTCACTCTTTGACATCTCAGATGCAGTAACTTTTTCCAATCTTAATAATTCTTGATCCACACCCTCTGTTTCGGCTTG
>JBDNHS010000623.1:0-2173 GCA_041688685.1 Kapaibacterium sp. (SeqCode) | reverse complement strand
TTAATATATAGTATACTATCTACTATTATAATATAATAAAAATGAGCACCTTATTAATTGTTGAATCCCCTGGAAAAATCAAAAAAATTGGTGAATATTTAGGAGATGATTATATAGTTATGGCTTCAATTGGTCATATAATAGATTTAGATGAAAAAACTCTATCAATAGATTTAAGTACATTTGAACCCAATTATACTCAATATGATAATAAAAAAGATGTTATTGCCAAACTATGCAAACAAACCTATAAAGTTGGGAAAAGCAATGTATTATTAGCAGCAGACGAAGACAGAGAGGGAGAAATGATTGCTTGGAGTTTAGCTAAAGAATTAGGTATAACTAATGCAAAACGTATTGTATTTAATTCTATAACAAAAAAGGAATTAGAAAAGGCGGTAAGTAATCCTCAACAAATAGATATGAATATGGTTAAAGCACAACAAGCAAGACGAATATTAGATAGATTGGCTGGATATATAATTTCTCCAGTTTTATACAAAACTCTTAAAGGAGCGCAATCTGCAGGTAGAGTTCAGTCAGTAGTTGTAAAAATTGTAGTAGATAAGGAAAAAGAAATAGAAAAGTTCTTTAATGCGAAATCAGATTCATTTTTTACGATAAATTCCGATATTTCTATGGGAGAATATGAATTAAATACCAAACTATATAATAAAACAGATAAAGTCGAATTTGATGTAGGAGATGAAGATTATGAGGATAAAGAAAATGATAATTCATCTGAAACAAAACCTAAAACCAAAACTAAAGCAAAAACAAAAAAAGTATCAACAGATAATATTCCATCTAAAGCATGTGTAGTTTTTAAAAAAGATGAAGAAAATCAAGTAGTTGAAATTATTAAGTCTATGGTAAAATCTGAATTTAAACTTTTAAAAATGAACGAAAGAGTTAGAAAATCTAATCCACCGTCACCTTTTACTACATCGACTCTACAACAGACTGCGTCACAAAGACTTGGAATGGATGCTAAACGAACCATGTGTGTAGCTCAAAAATTATATGAAGGTGGACATATCACTTATATGAGAACAGATTCAACAGCTATTGGCGATGAAGAAATGACAAAAATAAAGGATGAAATTGTCAGTAAGTATGGTTTACCATATTATGAGCATAAAGAATATAAAAATAAAAAAGCAAATACTCAAGAAGCTCATGAATGTGTAAGACCTACTAAAATATACATTGATACAGTGGACGGTACTCCAGATGAAAAAAGATTGTATACATTAATTTGGAAACGAACAATTCAATCACAAATGAAGGCAGCCGAATATCAAAATATTACAGTAGAAATTGAAATGTTAGGTCGTAAAGTATTAGTTCCTTACAAGATGGTAGGAAATTTAGAAAATTTAATTTTTATTGGTTATTTGATTGTGGACGGTAAAAAAGCAACTGTTTCATTAGATATTGATAGTTTAAAAAAATTATTGATAGATTGGGTTGCGATTAATGGATTAGAAGATACTCAAAAACCACCTACTAGATATAACGATGCATCATTAATTAATAAAATGGATCCAAAAAATTTAAATATTGGTCGTCCTTCAACATATGCTTCTATTATAGATAAAATTATAAGCAGGAAATATGTAGAAATTAAAGATGTTGAAGGTAGAGAGTTAGTATTGAATAAATATAATATTACAAAAACTAATCCCAAAAGTATGACTTTGGAAACTAGAAGTGTTACTATTGGTAAAGAAAAGAAAAAATTAGCACCAACTGAATTAGGAAGGAAAGTGACAGAATTTCTTGAAAAATATTTTTCAAAATTAATGGATTATGGATTTACAGCAAATATGGAAAAACAATTAGATGATGTAGCTGAGGGTAAATTGGATAAACTTAAAATTATTAAACCATTCTATGATTATATTCAAGAACAAATAAAAACAATAGTACATGTTGATATCCCAAATCCAAGTAAAAATTATTCTCCTCCTGTAAAAATTGGAAAATTTGGCGAAATAGATGTGACTTTATATGATGGTCCGTATGGTAAATATGTAACTTGTGACCATCATAAATTTAATTTAAAATCATTATTTGAAAAGAAAACCAATTCTAGTGGAAATTTAGAAGCAGGGCTAGAAGCAGATCTAAAATTAGGACTAGAAACAAAATCATATATGAAAGATGATTC
>JBDNHS010000622.1:0-6059 GCA_041688685.1 Kapaibacterium sp. (SeqCode) | reverse complement strand
ATACGTAATTAGTTTAACTCCACAAAAAGGACATTTGGAATTTGATTTTAATGATCCCAAGCAGTATGAGTTTGCAACAACAATGACAAAAAAACATTTTGATACCAAAAGGTATCCTGGAATGTTAAAAACATTGGAATTGAAAAAAGAAAAGCAACAGAATTTCGAAACTATAACAGATCAGGTTGATATTGCTAATGGCTTCCAAACTATGTTTGGAATTCCTAGCTTAGCTATTAATTCTGTAAATAAACTTATTTGTTCAAATGGTTTGGGAACTGTAGTAAATGGTTATCAAACTTTAAGTTTACAATTAATGGTTACAGATAATGTTTCTAAGAATTTGGTTGCTTCTGGTCAAACACATGATCTAAAAGGTGAAGTTTTGCAAGTTTATACCACACCTAACGGAGCTGGCAGTACCAGTAAGAATGTAACATCAACATTGGTTTATAGTGGAACAGACAGTAAAGGAAATCCATTTTCAGGAACTGCTCATGTTGGTTACCAGACAAGTAAAGACCCAGTATTAACAGCACCATTAAGCTATTGTACAAAACCTTGGATTCCTGGTTCAATTTGTATAGGTATTGGAAGAAATTGGGGTGATCCAGAATTAGGTGTTAAGTTTGATTATATTTGGGCAGAAGCAGACAGTGTTCATCCAATTGGCAGAATTCCTTTTGTAGGAAATGCTACCTTTAATAGTGCAATTGCCCCTTTAGTATTAAACAAAAGTATTTTGATGCAAATTTATATCGCCAATCTTACAAGTGGTGGTGCAGCTCAACTTGACCCAACAAATATTGCTGCACTTTTTGCGAGTATGGCTATAAACCCTAATAATAAAAACCAATTAACATGGAATTTGCCAGGTGGATTGTCACCTACGCTTAATAATCCCCTTACTTTTGGCAATGTAACCTGGCCATCTGACATATCTGCCATTTTTAGTTGTCAAATTACTTTACAATTGGTAGATGGATCATGGGCTAGTACAAACATAATTAGCCAAGTTGGTGGTGTCGACCCTGACCCATTAGATGGAACACTTGTTATAAAACCAATAGCTTTTGTTTGGCATTGCCTTGGTGAGAATACTGTAATAACGATGGCAGATGGCTCTAAAAAAGCAATTTCAGAAGTAAAAGGAGGAGATAAAATACTTATGAATAATAAAGGTAAAACTGCAATAGTAGAATATACTAACAAAGGAGCACATTTAGGTAGTGTTTTAAGTATTGAAGTGGAAGGTGGTCATCAAATTATAACAAGTCATAACCACGTATTTTTAACATCACAATTCCCTGTGCCTGCGAATGATCTAAAGATTGGCGAACTTTTGCAAACAATAAATGGCAACAAAAAAATTATATGTATTGAATCTATATCAGATTATAATGGCATTTTCTATAATTTTTCTGTAGGAGCAACGGCAGACCCACAACATATAAACACTTTTATAGGCAATGGGTTTTTAGTTGGCGATATAAATGCTCAAATATCATACAAAGAAATTTTAAGAAATGATATTCATTGGGTAAAAAAACAATTACCAATTTATTTACATAAAGATGTAGATTCTCATTTTGAAGACAAAAAATTAAAAACTAATAAATTAAAAAAATGAAAAATTCAAAAAAAAAGAGGTATTTAATTACCTATAAAGAACCGGACATTACATTTGAGAAAGTTACAAGCATACTTGAACTTAATGAAACTCAGTTAAAAGAAGGAATTATTTATTTAGCTACAGCAGCCAAAACAAAAAAAGAGGATGTTTTTCACTTTAGTAATTTAAGTATATCCTCTATTGAGTTAAATTCTGAAGATTTGGAGAAATTTAAAGGCAAAAAAGAAATATTTAGAATTGAAGAAGATGTTGAAATGTATATTCAAGGGTTTTTATCAGAAAATGTAGAACCTTTAAAAATAGTTACAAAGCCAAATATTTCCCAAGTTAATGTTTTGTGGAATATGAACCTTGTCAAAGCACCCGCAGCTTGGGGTAGAAACCGAAATGGGAATGGTATAAACGTTGCTATTCTTGATACAGGTATTGCCACACATCCTGATTTGGTAATTTCTGGAGGAGTATCGTTTGTACAAGGTGTAACAAGTTATAATGATGGTAATGGACATGGAACACACTGTGCCGGAATTATAGGTGGAATTGGTATAATGGCACCTAACAATTATAATGTTTTTGGTGTTGCACCTAAGGCAAATCTATTTGCTGTAAAAGTGTTAGCTGATAATGGAACAGGATACCTTTCAAATGTTATTGCAGGTATGGATTGGTGTATTACTAACAAAATACAAGTAGTAAGCATGAGTTTAGGTAGTAACGATTCACCAATTGCAGCATATTCACAGGCGGTAAAAAAATGTCAAGATAGTGATATAACTGTTGTTTGTGCATCAGGTAATGAATTTATCGACCAAACTTTCCCATGGGTAGGTGCTCCTGCAAATTCTTATATTGATGGAAAATCGAATGAATGTCCAATTGCAGTTGGTGCTATTGATAGTAACAGTATAATTGCCAATTTCTCTTCAAGAGGAGGAAAAACACTTGAATGGAATCAAATTGCTGATGTTGCACCAGGAGTTGGTATTTATTCAACTTATTTAGATAATGTTTATGCAACAATGTCTGGCACAAGTATGGCTTGCCCTCATGCTGCTGGTTTTGCTGCATTACTTTATCAAAGATATCCTGATATTGGTCCAAAAATGGTGAAAGCAAAGATGGGAGCAACTGCTACCAACTTAGGTGTTTCTCCATTCCCCAATACGCCCTATGGTTTTGGAATAATAAACTGTGATGTAGCTACAAAATAATTGAACCAAAGGAGGCTTCTATAAGTGTTGAAGCCTCCATTTTAAATAAACAACAAAAAAAAGTATTGAAATGGCAAAAATTGAACATTCTTTTTTAATGCAACTAAACTCGAAAATTGATAAAAATTTTAGAGTTATCATCGCACTGCGACCATTTACCAATATTGATGAATTAGAAATTAAAGAGCCAAAAATATTAATGGAAAATATACTTGTTGCTACCATTACTGGCAAACAGATCCTACAATTATCTGAAAATATAAATGTAGAAACAATTGAGCAAGACTCAGAAATGTATATTTTGTAAATTTATTGTTTCAGCTAATTAGCCTAAACTGTTTGAGTTGTATTAAAAGATTCTAAGTTATCACAAAACTTTATAATTTATAATAGTATAATTTAGCAAAATAAAATATTAACTTAGAAAAATATTTAATTGATACTTTATGACTTTAGAAGGATAATTTAATTAGTATATTAGTCATTGAAACATAAATCTTAAAAGTATAAACTAACTACAAAATTTTTAAGTGTAATTTTGCACATTAATCCTTTATGGAGATACTTAAATGAATACAACTTTATTAGAAATAATTAAACTTATTATTTCACTTTTAACACCGCTTGTAGTACTCATAGTTGGACTTTTAATTACTAAGAAGATAGAAAAAAACAAAATTGAAATTTTAAAAGAAAAAGAATGGCAAGTAAGATGGGCTGAATTGTTTTTACAGCAGGCGACAGACTTTAATAATAACATAACTATTGTTGTATGTTCTCTTTTTATTTTACAAAGTGAAAAAGATCCAAATAAAATTAATGAAATTAATAAAAAAATATTGAATAGTAGTCATTATATTTCTGAAATAAATTGGAATATTCAAAATTATGTACAATTTTCATTAGTTCATAAAGAGAATGTAATTAAAACACAACAAAAATTAATGGAACTTATTAGACAATTTATATCTATGAAACAGGGGGATTTTGAAGATATTAGGAAAGTACAATTTGAATATAATGATGCAGTTAAGAAAGCACATAACGAAATATTGAAATTGAAATAATACTACCATAAAATACATATATTAAATCACTTAGACAATAGCTATAAGTTATTAATTCTGTTATAATTTTTAAAATGAGTTTCAGAATTTAACAATATCTATTAAACTTTATTAAATTTTGCAATATAGCAAATCTAAATTAATAATTAGTTTATTAAAAACTAACAAAGTTATTTGTTTTTAACTTTAAAAATCAAAAAAATGATAGAAAATCAAATTAAAATTCTTAATGAATTAAGAGATCAACTTAACAATGTAAGTTGTCTACCTAAAGAACCATTTATGAAACTTGGTAAAGGTAATGCTCCTATTTTAAATTACAACTTGCCACAAAGTGCTTGTTTTAGTACTTATGGGGATGTACCTGTTGATGTTAATTTAAAACAATTTAAAGCTGAAACTATAAAAGAACCTATTAACAATTATTTTCAACAAGTTGAAAATATAGCACCTGAAATTTTACAACGTCAATTCAGCGAAGCTATTCAATTGCAAAATTCATTTAGCTCTGTTTTGGCAAATGTAAGTTTGTTAAGAAAAAATTTAAATGTTGAAAAAACAAATCTGGAAGAGATTTCTATATCAAATATTAAATTGCAAAAAGCAACAACAACCGAAAGGTTAATTTCAGAATCAAAAGTATTTGAAAAAACAAATTTTTTAAATGAAATACAATTAACAAAAATAACTAAAGAGGGTTATATGCCAATTGTATGTGAGAAGTTTGGTGGATTTTCAACAAAAATCAATTTAATAAAAAAACCTGTTAAACCATATCCAAAAATTTATATAATTGAAGAATATAAAACTTGTTCTTTCCTAGGTGATTATGGGGCAGGAAGAACCGTACAAACTTATTCTTTGTTACCAGGTGAAAAATCTACAATTACGGTAAAAACTTACAGAGATAGTAACATTACAAAAACAAGAGCAGAAAATCTTTTAGATAGTATGAGTAAAAGTAGTGCAGATGAAATGGAAAAATTTATAGAAGAAGAAAATAGTAGTTCTGAGACAAATACTGATAGCATAAATAATAATGTGAAAGTTGATGTAAGTATTTCTGCAAAATTATTTAAACTTGTAAATCTGAAAGTAGATTCAAGTATTAGTAGGTCGAGAAATAAAACTGCTAGCAGAACTGCTAATAGTAGATCTTTAAACCGTGCATTAAATAAGCATGTTTCACAAAGTAATAGTAGTAGGAGTGTTGAAGTTAATACATCTACAACTGAAAATGTAAAAGAAGGTGAAGAAAATAGCACAGTGAGAGAGATTCAAAATATTAATAAAAGTAGAGTTTTAAATTTCGTGTTTCGTCAATTATTACAAGAGTATATATCAATTACATATTTATCCAATATTCGAATAGCATATACTAATGGCTATATGGAAACATTGAGAGTGGTTGATTTAGAAGATTTAAATAGTCTTTTAGAGGAGATTATTATTCCCTCAGAAATAGAAAATGTAACTAAAGAAATTCTAAAAAGTTATTGTAAAATAATGAATTATAAGGATGAAATGTTACAATTTATAGAACAAGTAACTGTAAATTATGGTGATTGTTTGGGCATTGATGAAGTAGAAAAATTTTAGAGAAAAAAGAAAGTTGAAGATATTTATTCAGCAGGAGGATTAGAAATAAAAATCCCAGGTGTAATTCTCGAAGTTCAAAATAATATTTTAAGAACTCCAAGTTTGGTAGTTGATGCTTTGCTTGGACAAGGTGAAGCTTTAGATTGTTTTAATACAAAAGCTCAAGACGCAGTTTCAATTGGAGAAAATTTAAAAAATCTTGAATTGTTACAAAAGTTAGAAACGCTTGAAGGTATTGAAGATCCAATAAAAAAGGTAGAAATGTACAAAAAGGTTTTTGGTGTATGTTCTGATAATCCACAAACTCAAATTATTTCTTAAACAAATTTATTAACTTTTATGATATGGGATTTATTCCCATATCATAAATAAATACTTAAAATATGAGTAATATAGAATTTTGGAAATTAAAATGGGAAGAAGTAACAAGTTTACGCGATTTAAATATTTCCCAAAAAGAAAATGTAAATCTTGATTTTCCACCAAAATGGTGGAATGATTACCAAACGATATGGAGTGATTTAAATGATAAGGAAAAGCACATTATTT
>JBDNHS010000621.1:0-2251 GCA_041688685.1 Kapaibacterium sp. (SeqCode) | reverse complement strand
CATTAGAATAAAATTAATTGTTAAATTTATTTATTTATTATCAACAAACAATACTTTTAAACGAAATAATACAAATAAAAGTATTAAAAAGAGGTTGATTATATAAATAGTAATATTTTTCAACTTAGTAAAAACAATAAAACCCAATAAAAATTGGGTTTTATTAAGAATATGGATTAAAATATTTTGAATAAGTTACGGTTTTAATTTAATTCTAATTGATCTGTTCAAAAATCTACCTTGCGGAGTGGTTTCATCAAATTTATCATCTAAATTATTATCATTTTCAATATTGATATTTTTACCTTTTAGATTTTTGATAAAATTCATTGTATTAGTTGCTCTTTCTAATTCAAGTGTTTTATTTCTTTTTTCAGTACCAAGGGCATCAGAACTTCCTTTGACAATTAAAGTAGTGCCATTTGGAACCGTATTATATAATTGAGTCAATAATTCTTTGTTTTCATTTGATAAGAAACTACTATTATAATCAAATCTTAATACTGCTTCAAAATTATCTAAGTTAAGTGAAACAAAATTAGTTTTTGTATTTTCAAGCTTTACTAATTCACTATAATTTTTATATTTAGAATCTAAATTTGCATCAACTGTAATATTAAGTTCATTAGAGTTTACATCAACTCTTTGTTTATAAATGATTTCTAAATTTCCATCATTTTGAAGGGCATAAGTTTTTTTAGAAATATTAGTTTTGATATTGACTTTTTCATTACTATTATAAACTTTTGATTTTACTTTAAAACTACCAATAACTTCTTTATAATTTAGGATCAAAACATAATTTTGAAGTGGCGCATTTTCGACTATCAAATCAACTCTATTATTATCCGCATTAAGGTCAATACTTTCAATTGAAGATTTAATATCTGGTTGATAATTCGCTTCAACTTTAATTATATTTTTATCAACTCCCATAGAAATCAAAGTATTTTTAATATTGTCAATTCTTTCAGTAACAATTTGTTTTGTAGAATTTATGTCAATATTATTTGAGCTAAACCCTGTTATAATTAGTTTTGAACTTGGATTGCTATTTAATATTTTTACAATACGTGGTAATATGTAATAATGTTTCTCAATTGCATTACCTGTGAAATAGTCCACATTTACTAAGTTTTGATTATATGCTTTTGGAATAGTGCTACTTCCTTCTACAAAGAATACTGAATTAACGATTGGTATAGTTGCCATTACTTCCCTACCACTTGTAACTTCGTTAGATGTTACTTCATTACTAATAACTAACTCAAAATCTGGTGGTGCAGGTGGAGGCGGAGGTATTACCTCAACTACTTCCTCAATTACTGGCTCTGGAGTTGGTTCTGGAATAATTATAGGCTCTGGTTTTGATTCTCTAATAGAATATTTGTATCCAAAACTGATATTAAAAGTATTAATTTTCCAGTCTGCATCAGATAAAACGTTACTTAAACCTAAGTCATAACTTGCAGCAATTGAAATTGAATTAAATTCACTAACTCTAAATAATTTTTCCAATCCCAAAACTAATCCGAGATTTGGCATACTGAAAGTCTCAAAAGAATTATCAGCTACAACTCTTTTTGTTGTTTTCGAACCATCATTATTAGTAAATACAGCAGAAGAAGGATTATCAATTTTTTCATATTGACTAAAAGTACCATTAACAGGAATACTTAATCTCAATGATGGATTAAAATACAATGGTCCATTAAAAAAATCAAACAATTCTAAATTAACGCCAGGTGTTAAATCCAAAAATTGTAATTTAGTATCAATTTCGACAGAAGTATTAACTTCTTCATCTAATCCTGTGGTCAAGTTACGTGTAGCGAATTTATTTTGACGACTAAAGACACCACTTCTATCAGAATAATTTATTCCGAAATTAATTCCCCAAAAATCATTAATGTTTTTGATAAATACTAAACCAAAAGCAAGACCATTTCCACTGCCATTTGTAAATTCATTACAATCAACTAAACCTTTGAATTGTTTGAACTGTGAACTATAATTATTAAAATTATATCCAACCATCGGCTTAATGCTAAATATTTCTTTTTGTACAAAGTCAGATTCAGTATTATTATTTTGAGTTGTTTCAGAATTTTGAGAATAAAGATTAATATTAAAAATTGCAATTAATATTAAAAAATTGAAGTATATTTTTCCAAAAGAATTGTATTTCATATTTAATTTAAATTTGAATTTAAAAATTAATGAGATTGAAAGATTATTAAAACATTTCTAT
>JBDNHS010000620.1:0-2479 GCA_041688685.1 Kapaibacterium sp. (SeqCode) | reverse complement strand
CCCCATATTTCCAAGATTAGATGCTACTCCACTTTTATTTCCAAGCTCTTCATTTATCTTTAATGCTTTGCTATAATATTCTAATGCTTTCGGATAATTGGATTGTGTTGAATAAACTACTCCTAAAGATCTTAAACAATTCGCTTTACCTAATTTCCAACCAATATTTTCAGCAAGTTTTAATCCTTGCTCCCCATATTTAATTCCCTTGTCTGGATTAGATGCGTACATATCAAATGAAAGTTGAGATAACAAATTCACTGCATTAGTATCTTTTTTCATTTTTGGGAATTCTTTTAATAAAGAATCAATCTTTGCTTGCCCTTGAAGTGGTTGTGCTGGTGCTGTATTTATTGATAATACTAGGAAAATTAGTGTTACGATACGTAATAATTGCTTTTTCATAAGTATATTTATTAATTTGTTAAAAGATTTATGTAATTTAATAAATATTTTGAAATAATAGATAATAGAAGTAAATTTGAGGGAATATAAGAAGTATTAATTAGTAAACACTAAAGACAATACTTCAAATAAAATAGGTATATTTGAATATAGTAAAAGAATATTTGTAAAAACTAATTTATGAAAGAAAAATGAAAAGACCATTAGTAAATCCTGCTTCAGACCAAAATGATGTAAAATTACAAGAATTAATTATATTTTACAATGAAACTTTGGGTTTCTGTCCTAATAGTGTCAAAACTATGCACCATAGACCAGCTATTGCAAATGCTTTTATTGAACTAAACAAGGCAGTGATGGAAAATCATGGCACTGTTACAGCTGCACTCAAACGACTAATCGGTTTTGTAAGTAGCAATGTTGCTGGATGTAATTATTGTCAGGCACATACAATCAGAGCGGCAGAAAGGTATGATGCAGAGCAAGAACAATTGGATAACATTTGGGAACACAAGACACACCCTGCATTTAGTGAAAAAGAAAGAGCAGCTTTGGAATTAGCTCATTTGGCTTCAGTTATACCAAATTCAGTTAATGATGATATTGCCGAGAGAATGAGATTGCATTGGACAGAAGGGGAAATTGTTGAGATTATGGGAGTAATTGCTCTTTTTGGTTATCTAAACCGATGGAATGACTCTATGGGTACAGAAATGGAAGATGGTGCAATGGAATCTGGCGAGAAATATTTAGAATCTAATTTACAATCTAATCTATTGAAGAGAGATTGGTCAGTCGGCAAACATAAATATTAGAAGAGGATGGAGATTATACTTTAAATCCAGTAAATCAGAATATTTACTGGATTTAATTTTTTTATTTTATAACAACATAACCTTTAGATATAACTCGTAAATTTGAAAAAATTAATATACCCAACACATTTGGTCAATATAACTTATACCACCAGATTTTTCTAATTCTGTATAAGTGTTATTTTTTATGTCAAAAATGTAAACAAGCTGGTAACCCCCTCCTCGGCTAACTGATGCAATATATTTACTATCAGGAGACCATGTAGGTATATAGAATTGTAATCCCGCTACATAAAGTTGTTCAGGATTTGACCCATCAATTCCCATAGTCCATACTTGATTATCTTTGATAAATGCAATTGACTTTCCATCAGGACTAACAGACGGATACTCGACATTAGTTAAGTCTTTGCTTATTTTTGTAATAGTTTTAAAATCGGAAGAAATTTTATAAATCCCATTATTCCTATTTGATAACCCATTTACATAAAGTGAACCATCTGGAGCCCAACTTGGACGATAATATTGTTCACCTACACTAAAATCCCCAATAGTAGCAACTAATTCACCTGTAATTGCATCAATCACAAAAGTGAGACCAGAAGTAAGATTATTACCACTATAAGCAATATATTTTTGATTGTAAGAAATTCTAGGATGTATCATTTCTCTTCTGTGTATTGGTCCTAAGTTAGTAGTAGCTTCTAAAACAGATTTTCTATTCGCACCGGTCAAATCTGTTAGTATTAAGCGTTTAGGATTTATGTCTTCTACTGCTAAAATCTCGCCCTTTGCAGTTATTTCTGGATAACGTACATTTGTAAACAACGTTTCATTAACTTGAGTATTCATATTTATTCTATAAATTGTCAATGAGGAAGAATGATAAATATACCCTTTGAAGCCATCTACGGCGGGATCGGTAGTATTATCGTCTGTACAGCTATTTGTTAAGCTGAACAAAGAAATAATTAGAAAAAACTTCCATAAATATTTCATAAATAAATCCTAAATAAATGTGAAAAAAAAGTATTAATACTTTGATTATAATATAATTACAAATATAATAATATTTACAATATATATATTATTTTTTATAGGATTTTATTTATATTTTTACCTCTACTATTCCCATTCTATAGTGCCGGGAGGTTTGCTGGTGATGTCATATACAACTCTATTTATTCCACGTACTTCATTAATGATATTGTTAGAGATTTTTTCTAATAAGTCATACGGCATCGGATACCACTCGGCTG
>JBDNHS010000078.1:0-2496 GCA_041688685.1 Kapaibacterium sp. (SeqCode) | reverse complement strand
TTAAAGAAAAGTCGAATTCATAAAAATTAATTATAGAAAAAGATTTTGACTTTTCAAACATTTTTTCTGCAATTTCATCATAAAGTCTCACAATTATTTTATAATCTCCATCAGGCAAAATAAAACTATATTGATTTAACTCAAATTCCCCATTAACACTTTGTGTCTTAGAATAATTTTCTTCAACAATAGATTTATAGAACTTTTTACTTTGAATTTGTTCGTTATTATTATCCAAAATAAGATATTCTACATTATATTTTGAGATAAACATTTCATTATTATTCAAGAACTTAAAATTCTTAAATGGAAATACAGCAAAAATATCCAACCTACCATTAAAATCACTTTTGTTTTTAAATACAATGGCATCAAAATAAAATTCCTCTTCTTTTTTATCACCATCTAAAGCAAATACTAAAGATAAATTCAAAAATATACCAAAACAAATTACGATTAATATAATTTTATTTTTGAAAGTGGTTCTATTTTGTAAATTTGTACTGATATTTATATTAATATTTTAATTGAAATTAATTTGGATTTTATTTATAAATTATTTTTTAATTATTTTTTTCGAATTAATCTTGCACCAAATGCACCATCAATTTTATGAATATGAGGGAAAGTTTGAATGTATTTATCTTTAACAAAGAATTCATTAATATATTTTCCAGCATCTTCTATTTCAAAATTTGGGTTTTTAATCAGAAACTTTTCGATTATCATCATATTTTCATCTGGCTCGATAGTACAAGTAGAATAAACCAAAGCACCACCGATTTTTACTAATTTAGCTGCATTTTCAAGAATTGAGATTTGTACTTTATTAATATCATACATATCTTCCAATTCTCTTTTCCATTTTATTTCTGGCTTTTTAGTGATTGTACCCAATCCTGTGCAAGGTGCATCAACCAAAACTAAGTCAGCTAAATTATTTTTATCTAATTCGAATGTAGTAGAATCAGCTTCTTTTGTTTCAATATTAGTATATCCCATTCTAAGTGCAGTTTCTTCAACTTGTTTCAATCTATTAGGAAATTTATCCAAAGCCAAGATTTTCCCATTATTATGCATTAATTCAGCTAAGTAAACCGTTTTACCACCTGGTGCAGAGCACATATCAACAACAAATGAATTTTCTTTAGGATTACACAAAAGAGGTATTAATGACGCACTCGGATCTTGAATAGTAATATTTCCACTTTTGAATAATTCACTATGAGCAACGTTGATATTTTGTTCTAACCATAATAAATTATCAAACTTTTCCATTTTAGTATATTTTATACTTTTTTCATCAAATAACTCAATAAGTTTATCCAATGAATAATTGTTTCTATTAATTCTGATAGGAATATTAGGTATAAGATTATTTGCCTCTAATAATTTAATTGCATCATCACTACCAAATCTATCTAACCATCTTTTTGTCATCCATTTTGGGTGGGAATAAATAACACTAAGATAATGAGGATAATCATCATTTTGTGATGGATATCTTATGTTTGCAATATTTCTCGCTATGTTTCTAAGAACACCATTCACTAATCCGGCAGCTTTATCGCCTTGGATATGCTTTACAATTTCTACAGAATCATCAATAGCAGCTGGATGTGGGATTTTATTCAAAAATAACATTTGGTATAAAGCAATTCTCATTGCATTTTTCACTAAATTTAAGCATTTTTGAAATTCACCATGATAAAAGCCATTTAGAACCCAATCTAATCTTGCTCTCCAGCGAATTACACCATTTACAATTTCAGTTAATAAACCTTTGTCCAAACTTGACAATTCATTTTTGTTTAACTCATTATTTAATAATATATCAACATAGGAATCACTTCTATCAAATCTATTTAATATTTTGACTGCAATAAATCGTGGACCTTTTAGCACTCTTTGAGTTTTATCTGATAATTGTGTTCTATCAATAAAATACGTTTTATTTTCACTAAGTGAAATTGCATCCATTTTTTGATCCATTTTTTTCTGCAAAATTGGGTCATTTATTGGCTTTGTATCATAATCATAATTACTAAATCTTGATTTTTGTTTGTTTGGCTTAAATTCTTTGTCTTTAGATTTAAAATCTGGATTGTTTTCAGAATTATTGTCAGAATTATCATCAGTTTTATTATCTAAGTTATCTTCTGATTTACGAACTGACTTATTATTTGACTTAAAATCTGGCTTATGATTTTGCTTATTTTCAGGCTTGTTTTCTTTAGATATGTTTTGTTTAGATATGTTTTTTTTATCTAATTCATCATTTTCATCATTACTAAGTATAGTTTTTTCTCTTTTTGTAAAATTATTATTTGGCTTGTTGTTTTTATTATTATTGTTGTTATGAGTTTGAGTATTTGATTGAGAATCTTTTTTTGTTCTCTCAGCTCCCTTATTACTTTCTAAGTTCTCATTGTCATTTTTCAAATTTGACTTTTCTTGTGAACTCTCTTTTGAATTATCTTTAGAATTATTGTTTGA
>JBDNHS010000619.1:0-2996 GCA_041688685.1 Kapaibacterium sp. (SeqCode) | reverse complement strand
GCCCATATTTCTCGGTAGTGGAATGAAGACCAAAACAGCAGAGGCCCTAATGTATGGAAAGCCAATTCTAGCAACAACAGAGTCCTTGGAGGGTTATAATATAAGAAATATTAATCTTATTGGTGCTAAATGTGATTCAGTTGCAGAGTTTATCGAACAAATAAATCATTTTAATCAAAATAGGATTGAGTTATTTGATATGGGAATTAATTCAAGGAAATTCTTTTTAGACAATTATTCAAATGACGCAATGATTCGTCTCTATAAAACAACTATTGCAGTAAAATTGAAAGAATTAATAAAATAAAATATGTTTAGTATAGTAGTTCCATTGTATAATAAAGAAAGGTCTGTTTCGAGAGCAGTAATATCAGTTCTGAGGCAAAATTATAAGGAGTTTGAATTGATAATTGTTAATGATGGTTCTACTGATAATAGTTTGGACATTGTGAATAAATTTGATAATGATAAGATTAGAATTATCAATAAAACTAATGGTGGAGTCGCCAGTGCGCGAAATAGAGGGATTGAAGAAGCAAAGTCTGATTGGATTTGCTTTTTAGATGCAGATGATTATTGGAAGGTTAATCATTTAGATGTTATTTTTGAATTACAAAAAAAATATCCAGCTGGTGATATGTATGCTACTTTGATCAGTGAAAATTCTGGGAAGGGAATAAATTATATATCAAACTCATTGTCAGATGGTTTTGAGGGTTACGTAGATAATTATTTTAAATATGCTTTCAATGGTACTATTTTTCACTCATCATCTGTATGTATAAATAGACTAACACTGATAAATATTGGTGGTTTTGATACTACTCTTAAACATGGGGAAGATTTAGATATGTGGTTTAGATTAATGATAAATAGGCGAGGAGTGGTAAAAAAGACTGCTACTGTTGTTTATGATTTATTTGCAGAGAACCGAGCAATGTTATGCAAATGTAAATATGAAAATCATTTGCTGTCGAAGATTGAAAGTTATAGATCAAATGACGTTAGTTGTTTAAATCAATTTATAGATTTTTTTATCCTAAGAAATTCAGTTCCTTACTATTTTTCGAAAGAAAAATTTTTTGTTAGCCCTATCTTAGAAGAAATAAAAAATAAAAAAACATTAAATTTTGTTTGGGCATATGTTTATTCCGATTTATTTTATCAGATCAATTTATTTTTATATAAATGTTACAAATATATAAGAGCAATCTAGACTAAATGGACTATCAAAAATATATAGAGCTTTCGATAATTATTCCAACTATAGGAAGGAAAGTAGAATTAGATAAATTATTATTTTCCTTAAAGAATGCGGTACTTAAAATATCTTATGAAATAATAGTTGTAGACCAAAATGAGCCGGGCTTTATAAATGAAGTAATTAGTAAACATTCAAAGGAATTAAATATAACGCATCTTAACGTAAATTTCAAAGGACTTTCAAAGGCCAAAAACTTTGGTACTTCCTTAGCCACAGGGGAATATATTAGTTTCCCAGATGATGATTGTATTATTTTTGATACTACTTATGATTTAGGTTTAGAATTACTAAAGAAACATGACTTAGATATTGTATTTGGTAAATGTGTGGATGACAGTGGTAAGGATAGTGTTTTAAATTTTAAAAAAGTGGCATATTATCTTAATGATAAGAATATGGAGGGTGGATTTGTAGAAGCTACTGCAATTATAAAGAATGAAATTTTTAAAAAAAACCTTTTATTTGATGAAAAAATGGGCGCTGGTTGTTTTCATGGCGCAGAAGAGGGTTTTGATTGGTTGTACCGAATATTAATTCAAAAAAACACTAAAGTCTATTATGATCCGTCAGTAAAATTTTATCATCCGCAAGTTATCATGAGTAAAGGAGATATTAAATCTCTTAAAAGGGTGTTTCACTATAGATGTGGTACGGCTTATCTGTGCAAAAAGCATCGATTTTTGTTGAAATTTTACAAAAGATTGATTTTATCTTTATTTGGATTTTTATTTTATTTAATCTTTAATAGAAAGGTAGCCAAATATTATTCAGTTGAGTTTTGTGCACTTGTTGTGGGTTGGTTTCTATACGATAAAGAAAAAAGATGAATCATAAAGCCTATTTAAACAAATTGCTTTTCCTTTGTACCCATTGCTGTCTATTGCTGATATTATATTTTGTCTTATTTATTTTTCAAATTGACTTATTATTACTTCTTGCTTTTTTTTATTCTTTGTTTTTTGGATTCTTTGCAATCAAATTCAGGTTTAAATTGTTGCTTGCTAATAATTCAGTGGTCATTTTATTATTATTTGTTTTTTTATATGGTGTATTTAACTCAATTATTGATTATTTTTTATTTGGAAGTATATCTAAAACTATATATTATTCATCTCTTATCTACGCTAGCACAATACCATCCTTTATTTTAGGTTCTTTAGTAGTTAATCCATCGTATAATAATTTTGCTAGTACTTTAATAAAAGAACAAAAAGAAGAAAATAAACTTTACATTTATTTTCTTCTTTTTGTTCTTTTTTTCCTTCTGGTTTATAAGTCATATTACTTTTATAAGCAAGGACTATTGTTTAACCCTTCGTTATTAAAAACGGTGAGTAGATTGGATTTGTTTAAAGAAATAAGCCAGTTATGGATTGTTACTGGATTTGTTGTTAGTAGTATTTGTTTATATTTCATATATAACTTCAAATTTCTTAATACCAAAACACGGCTTGTTTTTATCTTTTTTTTATTGTATTTCGTTGCTATGCAGCTTAGTGTAGGTAATAGAAAAGAATTTATACCGATGATTATAGGAGGTTTTTGGGTTTTTACAAATTATAAAAAGCTTAAGTTTAATTTTACACTATTTCTTTTAATGTTATTTGGTATTTTTATTTTTTTAGTATTGGGGTCAATACGTGGTGATGCTAATAATATAGAAGTTTTAGGATACTCCAAAGTGATTGTGTCTTCTCTTTCAAATAATGAATTCATCTACCCTTTTTATACT
>JBDNHS010000618.1:0-2241 GCA_041688685.1 Kapaibacterium sp. (SeqCode) | reverse complement strand
AGTCGAGTACAAAATAACTGAATTAGTAGTATTCTGAAGATATTTTATAAATACTATTTTAATTTCTGTTTTTTATAAATTTCTAAATAAAAAATAATTTATAAATATGAAAAAAGTAATAGAAATGGAAGAGTTGATTTTAGATGTATTTAGGAAAAGTAATTGTAAAGCAGGTGAAATTATAATGAAAAAGACTTTGAAAATTATATATCGTAATTTAAATCCTGAAGAAAAAAAATTGTTTGATGAAACTTTGGAAAATTTAATTAGTGAAGATTTTATATCATATGATCCAAACGAAGGTATATGTTTACGTTTAGGGCAGAAAGGATATGACCGTATTTATTAATAATTGTATAACTCATTATCACAAAATGAAAATTTGTTTTTTGGGCATAATCAATTCGATTAATAATTTTTAAAATCACAATGTAAATAATCTCTCTCAAATAAAAAAATGTAAAAATATAAGTCGAGTATAAAATAACTGAATTAGTAGTATTCTGAAGATATTTTATAAATACTATCTTAATTTCTGTTTTTACAAATTTTTAATTTTTTAAATAATTTATAAATAATACTTATAGGAATAATATGAAAAAAATCATATTTTCTCTCTTCGTTGTTCTTACTCTATTAATGGGAGTAAATTTAGAATTAAAATCGCAAACTCCACCAGATTGTCAAGGGCCAGATTGCGGTCCTTGGGCAATAGTTGGCGATGGAACAAAAACAATTGCTATAAATGATGGATGTTCATTGGTTGTTCAATTTGAAGTAAGACTATGTAATGGGGTTGCAGAGTTTAGAATTTTAGGATGGTCACAAACCGGAGTAAATTGTACATTGTATTCAGCACAAACTTTAAAAGAAATGGCATTTGTTGGTATTCTTGAAGGTTTCGGTGGTAATGCAGCTTTATGTGGTGAAGGTACTGCTACAACTGTTCACATTTTTATAGGTAGTTGTGTTTATGAACAAGTATGTACTTATAGTTACCCTGGACCTCCAATGATCTCCTGTAATCCAAGTGGCACAACTCCACCAGAACTAGCATTAAGTACTCGAACTACAAGAAGGCACATTCCTTGTGGTACAGTTTGTTGCAAAACTATTTTTGAAGTTTGCAGAATAAATAAGCCATCAGGAGGTTCCTACGTAAAAGCAACACAAATAGGTCCAAGTGTGAGTTATGGTAGTTGTGTTTCAACAGATCCGTTACCACCTGGAGCAATTTGTTTACCAATTTGTAATTAAATTTTAAATAACAAGGAGATAAAAATGTTAAAAACAAAAGTGATCTTAATATTAATGTTGCTCATGAGTTCATTAAGTTATTCTCAAAAAATCAGAACACCTGATAATAATATTCAAGGTATAATGATTGTGGACCAAAATGGTGGCGTTATGCAGAGTGTAAATGGTATTAATTTTGAAGTAGTTAGTGGTAATCCTAATTGGAATCTTCTAAATGAAATACCTAATATTACTCGAACATTTACATTGGAAACGGTAAATGGTACTTATACATCTACACCCACAAGCGAACCTTATAATTTTGAATTAAATAAGTCAAGTCCACAAATCGAAAAAAAAGATGATTCAGATTATCCTTTTCTTGGAATATCCAATGAAACTTATGGTAATAAATTAGCTTTGGATTTCTCTAGTCCTCAAAATTGTGAAGTTGATATATATATCATAAATATTGACGGTAATAAATTATTTAATGAATCTAAAGTTAAATTTAATAAAGGTTTTCAAAAATATTATATAGATATATCACAACTTAGTAAAGGAGGATATATTGTTTCATTTTCATTAAATGGAATGATTATATCAACTAAATTTATTAAGGAATAAATTCTAATCTTGATCTTTGCCAACTATTCTAATGGTAGTTGGCTTCTTTTTCTAAGTAATACTTAAATTTATTTTGAATAAAATTGTAACTTTTTGAATTTTAATTTGTCTATATACTAGTAGGATATGATAATATGAATAATTTAAATTTAAGTAATAATTTTTAACTAATAAATAACTAATCAAAGGATTAAAATGAAAAAAATACTACATATTCTGAGCTATTGCCTATTGCTTGTTGCTATTCCAACAGTAAGCAAAGCCATAGAATTCCGTACAATACCAAAGCAATTACCGGTTACTTTAGAGACAATAAACCCTGGAGTTGAATTATTAGCATTCAAAGAAGGAGTAATTGCTTACGATGGATTTGATTCT
>JBDNHS010000617.1:0-2564 GCA_041688685.1 Kapaibacterium sp. (SeqCode) | reverse complement strand
TCGAAATAAAAGATAACAAATTAAACAAAATTGGAGGTCACAATATGGATTTAGCACTTCAAATAGAACAGTTATTCAAAAACGACAGAAAAAAATTCTTAGGCTTTATACGTCAAAGAGTTAGAAGTCAAGAGGAAGCAGAAGACATTTTGCAAGATGTATTTACCAATGTATTGGCTGCATCTGCGAATGTACAGAAACCAATTGAAAATATTGCCTCTTGGGTATTTACCGCCGTAAGAAACAGAATTATTGACTCATATCGTAAGAAACGCGCCGAAACATTCACTGATATGCAAACTGCTGGTCAGATTGATGATGGTGTTGATTCATTCGAAAACTTTTTGGGAGACTTGACAACAAGCCCTGAGACTGATTTAATACGTCAAACCATTTGGGATGCTGTATTAGAAGGCTTAGCTGAATTGCCTGATGAACAAAAAGATGTATTCGTTAAAAATGAATTTGAAGGTGTTTCGTTTAGAGAGATGTCAGAGGAGACAGGAGTTAATATTAATACTCTTTTGGCGAGAAAACGATATGCAGTTTTACATTTGAGACGTAGATTAAAAGATTTATACCAATCTCTAAATGAATATTAATTGATTTTAGTAATTAATTAATATAGAAAACAACATATTAATCTCTTAATTAAATTACCATATTTATTTAATGATAGATTATTCAGTTATAAACAGAAGCACAGTCCGCACGACATTTTTTATATTATTTGTCGGCGGACTTTATTTTTTATTATCATCTCTTGTAACAACATTCTGTAATACTATACTATTCGGATGGATACATATTCCTTGTATCACAACACTCGAAGGCGCTGGTGTGATTGGGTTTTTGTGTGTTATTTATTTTGGCATTTCATTTGGATTAAAGCACAAAAACGAAAAAATGTTTAATAATTCACAAAAAATAAACCATATATCTAACACAACAGAAACTGAAGATAATTATTCTAACTATTCAGATATAAATAATAAAGAACATAATTTTAACGAAACATACGGAAGTATCATTGATAAAAAAATGAATAATACTTGTTGTAATGAGGAACATAATATTTTTGAGAAGTTAAATGAAGTTGAAGAGTTTGATGATTTGATAAAATATAAAAATGCTGTGAAACAAAATAAGACTATGACCAAAATATCTGACTCAAAATGCCTTAAGAACATTGAAAAAATGACTAATGAACAGAAATTACAATTACAACTTACTCTTGCCAAAAGCTGTGGAATCGAATTAGAATCAAAGATAGAATCAAAGAATTAATTTGAAAATTTTTTTCAAATAATTGATTTCAAAAGATTTATTTCGAAATTCTACCCAAAAATATACTAATCAAATAAAGTATTATTGTCAATATCACCTAACCAGTATTTAATATATTTATAATTTTTATCATACTTTTCTTGTTGTAATTTTATATTAAACTTTCTATTTTCACGTGGGTCATTACCGATACCAGAAATATACTGCCAATTACACCAATTAGAAGTAACATCATAATCCAAAAGTAAACTTTCAAAATATTCTGCTCCAATTCTCCAATCTAAACCTAAATCGTGTACCAAATAACTTGCTACATTCTGACGACCTCTATTACTCATCCACCCACTTTCGTTCAACTCTATCATATTTGCATTTATAAACTTTTCTTTTGTTTTGCCATCTAACCAAGATTTTGCATCATCTATATTATGATTTAATTTGATTTTTTTGGACTTTATTCCATTATATTTAAAGATTTCATTGCCATATTTAACTCCAACAAATTTAAAATAATCTCTCCATAATAATTCAAAATAAAGCCAATATGTAGAAATATTAGAACCATAAATTGTTTCGTAGTTTTTAATTTCCCAATAAATTTGTTTTGCAGATATTAATCCAAGTGCTAAGTATGGTGAGAATTTTGAAGAATAGTTTTCACCTAAAAGCCCATTTCTAGTATTTTTGTAAGTCCATAATGAATTTGTTTTATATAAATAGTCATCTAATCTTTCTAGTGCTTGAGTTTCGCCACCACTAAATTTAAAGGCAGATTTATTACTTTGCTTTTTGACTTTTGTATTTAATTTAGTTTTTATTTCATTCCATTGATTTGTGTATTTACTCCAATCTATATCGATTGAAGTAGAGTTCAAATCCAAATCATCGTTTTGTATAATTTTTCTCGGCAGGTTGTTTTTTTCGATATTTGTTCGAAAATTTGTAAATATGTCTGGTAGGGTTTTATTACTTTTTAGCTCAAAATCAAAAAATATATCAGATTTATGAATTAAAGTTTGACCCCATATTTTATTTACTTTTATGTCAATTCCATTTTTCTGATTTAATATATTAATCTCATTATAAACCTTATTCTCTATATTTAATTCTTCAGAGGTAAATTCTTCTTGCAGATAAATGGTAGTGAACTTTGTTTCATTGAGTAAATTAACAATTTCTTTTTCTGTCTGACCGATTGTAATTATTAAATCTGAGCCTTTGGTTTGTAAATTTTGTTTTAAATTATCCAAAGATTCTATCAAAAATTTTAGTCGATA
>JBDNHS010000616.1:0-2643 GCA_041688685.1 Kapaibacterium sp. (SeqCode) | reverse complement strand
TTATTATCTATATGAAAAATAAAAAAGAATTTATTAAATTGTATAATGAAAATTAAAGATTTGATTAAATTATTAGAAAAAGATGGATGGTTTTTGGTAAGAATTAAGGGTAGTCACCGTCAGTATAAACATAATACAAAATTAGGATTAACTACTGTACCTGGTAAATGAAGCGATGATATTGCTATCGGAACATATAAAAGTATTTTAAAACAATCAGGATTATCAAATGAGTAGATACCTAATAATAATAGAAACCACAGAAACAGGTTTTTCAGCTTATTCTCCAGATTTGCTTGGTTGTATTAGCACTGGTGAAACGGTTGAAGAAACTGAAAAAAATATGAAAGAAGCAATCGAATTTCATATCGAAGGATTACGAATAGAGGGCTACGAAATACCACAACCAACAACAGCCTCTGTAGATTTTTTTGAATACGCATAATCGGTAATGTGCGAGTTACATTCTCTGATGTGAAGATGCCGAAACTTTTTATCACAAGTTACGAGGCGGATTTGTTTGGTAAGTTTCCTGCCCTATTTTAAAAATTGCGGGATAAAGGGTGGGGTTACATACAAAATATGAAAATGAGGGAAATAAAAACTAAATTACTTATTACAATACTTTTCAATTTATGTTTAATAATTAGGGTTGAAGTATTTTTTCAGATTCAATCATTAAAATCTTTTCGATTTCATTTTTGGACTTGTAGTTGTAATAATCAGCTGTTTTAACTGCACCAAAAATATTTGAAGTATAAAATATACCTGTAAGTGTAGATAAACCAATAGTAAGGATATAATTATTGTTGTATTTACTATCATATTTATATGCAGCATAATTTGCAACTGTCAAACTACCAACAAAAACAATAGCTTGAAATGCGTCGAAATAATGTCCGGAATATATTTGTCCTAAACCTGGGAAAATAGTTGATAATATTCCTGCCAATGTTAAACTTTTTAAAGTTTTATTTTGGTTGTATTTTACAATACTATTATTCATATCGTTTATTAGTTCATCATAAACACTATCTTTAGATATTATTAATTTAACATCTTCACCTTTTTCTTTATCGGTTATAATTGTATTTATTTGATCTAAAAGAAATATAGAATTTATATCAATAAATTTATTATTTAAGTCTTGAATTATAAATTTATTTTTAAGTAAAAGATTAGTTATATAATAATAATTAATAACATTATTGTATAATATATTATTATTTACAATTTTTTCATCACTCATTAATTCACTTAAAAACTCATTAGCCATTTCTAATTTATTTGACTTATAATAACTTTTACAGATTTGAAAATTTAAGTAATTTTTTATCTCAACATCATCTGTAAAAAATGACATTTTTTTATATTCTGTTATCGCTCTATAATAATCTTTTGTGTTATAAAGTGAATTAGCATATTCTAATTCTTTTTTTAATGTTAATTCAGTAGAATTTAAAATAACATTATCAAGTAAAATTAACAGAAATAAAAATAATTTTAATCTGTAAATTTTTTGAGAAAATTTAATCAATGAAAAATGAATCATCTAATTTATATATTCTATTATTTTTGATAAAAGGGTATATTTTGAAAGACATAGGATTTTCTCTGAAAAACAATCTATCTATACTTATTACTGTTCCAAATATTAGTCCGTTTTCTGTAATTTTTTTGAGTGTAAAGGAAGAACAAGAAATGTGAAAAGGACATCTACCATCAATAGAATTAGTTGATATTTTTGTTTTGTAAAGATTTATCAAAAAACCATCAATTGCACTCGAAAAACGTGGAGCATTTCTATATTCTCCAATAATTAACGGTATATTTGGCTTAATGTCGTATTTTTCCCAAGGTTCTTCATTTTCGTTTGCTCTTAATTCAATAAAATAAACATTAAAAAAAACAAAATACACTATAACAGTATTAATGACTTTTAATATTTTTGTTATAGTGTATATCATAATATTATTAATGAATAAAATGTGGAATTATTTAGTTGCAACAGTAGTTTCTGATTCCAATGGTATAATCATTTCTCTTAGATTATTATTTTCATCAGGGAACAATATTTTAACATTTATTTTATTTAATTTACCATTTAGGTAAGCTTTATCAAGCGATACATTAATACTAGTTGGCTCTAATGAATAGATAGCACCTGTTAAAAAGTCAACACCCCAACCTACAATACCAGCTAAATTACAGATTGCAGTAGTATTAAATGCTTGATCGATGAAAACCGATTTTTCTTTAAAACCTGCAATATTTAATTTTACAGTATAAGTATATTTTCTACTTAATCTTACTTCAGCAGGAGTTTTACCCGTAAACATTTCCATACCTTTGTTATTCACAATAGTTATATTTGCTTCTGGATTTGATTTAATACTAATATTATCAGAAGTACCAGATAATATCGTAGAACAACTTTGGAAAGTTAATCCTAATACAAATAGGATAAGTAATGATTTAAGAATATTCATATAAAACCCTCAATAAGTTAAGAAGTTAATGATTAATAATATATTTATTATATTATTATAAGGTAATTCTAATTTTTTGTAAAAATAAGTCTTGTAAGTTCTAAATATTACATTTATTTTAATTCTCTATTTGTGCTGGTTCTAATAACACTTT
>JBDNHS010000615.1:0-2509 GCA_041688685.1 Kapaibacterium sp. (SeqCode) | reverse complement strand
ATTTCGGAGTCTTATCTAAAAGAAGGTGATGAAATAATTTTAACTAATATGGAGCATCACGCAAACATAGTACCTTGGCAATTACTTTCAAATAAGTATAATTTTCAGATTAAAATTATTCCTATTGATGATAATGGTGACTTAGCTTATGATGAAATTGAAAATTTAATTACTGAAAAAACTAAGTTAATATCTTTTGTACATATATCTAATACATTAGGTACTATCAATAACGTAAATTTTGTTCTGAATTTAGCAAAAAAATATAATTTAATAACTGTTTTAGACGCATCGCAATCTATTCAACATACTCAAATAGATGTAACAGAATTAGATGTTGATTTTTTAGTATTTTCTGCTCATAAAGTCTATGCTCCTACTGGTGTTGGTGTACTTTATGGTAAAGAAAAGCTTTTAAATAAATTACCTCCTTATCAAGGTGGTGGTGATATGATTTTATCTGTTAGTTTTGAACAAACAATTTTAAATGAATTGCCTTTCAAATATGAAGCAGGTACAATTAATATAGAGGGTATAATTGGTCTTGGATATGCAATTGATTACTTAAATTCATTAGGATTGGATAAAATCAATTATTATGAAACCAATTTGACCAAGTATTGTGAAAATAAATTAAAAGAGATAGATGAAGTAACCATAATAGGTAATAGCGTCAATAAAGTGTCTTCTAATTCATTTATTGTACAAGATATTCATCCTCACGATATTGGTAGTATGTTAGATGATTATGGTGTTGCTGTCAGAACTGGTCATCATTGTACAGAACCTATTATGAAAAGATTTGGAATACCTGCAACTACTCGTGCATCCATTTGCTTTTACAATACTACTGAAGAGATTGACGTCTTTGTCGAGAAATTAAAGGAAATTATCATCTTTTTCAAATAACTTATAAATTAGAAAATATTAATGAATTCTGAGTTAAAACAATTATATCAAGAAGTTATATTAGACCATAATAAAAATCCAAGAAATTATGGATTATTAGAAGGTTATAATTTGTTGGGTGTTGGGAAAAATCCACTTTGTGGGGATCAATATAATATTTACATAAAATTCAAAGATAATAAAATTATTGATATTAAGTTTGAGGGTTCTGGTTGTGCTATTTCTAAAGCATCTGCTTCTTTGATGACAACTTTAGTTATGAATAAAACAAAAGAAGAGGCAATTAAACTATTTGAAGATTTTCAAAAAATTATCACTTCTGATATAAACGAAGAATATGAATTAGAAAAATTTGGAAAATTAAGTGTATTAGTAGGTGTAAGAGAATTTCCTGCAAGAGTAAAATGTGCAGGACTTGCTTGGCACACTTTATATAGTGCATTTGAAAATGAAGTAACAAGTAAAAATGAAAATAACATTAATTTTGAAAATATCAATTCTAATATTTCAAAGATAATTAATGTAAATAGTTCAGAAATTATAAAAAATATTGCTTCTACTGAATAAATATAATATTCTTTTATAATTATTTATTAATAAATCAAAAAAAAGTATTATGGAAAGTTTGACCTCAGAAATAATTGAAATGGCTCTAGTTGAACATACAGAAGATTATGACGAAGTGAATGGAAATAACTTAAATAATCATTCTAATGAAAGTTTGGATAAAACTCTAGATAATAATTTAGATGAAATCAATACAGAGTTAGCTACTATGGAAGAAATAGAAGAAATTGAAATGGATGTCGAAAATACAATTAAAACTATTTTTGACCCTGAAATTCCCGTTAATATATGGGAATTGGGATTGATCTATGATATTAGCGTTACCAAAAGTAGGGAAGTAGTTGTATTGATGACACTTACGGCACCTAATTGCCCTGAAGCAGGTGGAATTCCTATTGAAGTTGAAAATAGAGTAAAAGAATTAACTAATGTTAAAGATTGTAAAGCTATTTTAACTTTTGAGCCAGCTTGGGATATGAGTAGAATGACTGAAGCTGCAAGATTTGAACTTGGAATGTTATAAAATATTTTTTATTTCAAGTTTTTTTTTAAATACAATTTTTTATTTATTTATAATATATTAGATGGCATTACAATTTTATAATTTAAAAGTAAAAGATATAGTAAATGAAACCAAAGAAGCTATTTCTATAACTTTTGAAATACCAAAAGAACTAAAATCCATTTTTAGTTACAAACACGGACAATTCTTAACTTTAAGATTTTTTATAGATGGTAAGGATCAAAGACGTTCCTATTCCATTTCATCTTGTCCTGTTCTTGATGAAGAAATTACCATAACTGTAAAATTTATTACTGATGGTATTGTTTCAAATTTTATCAAAAACAACTTAAAAGTCAATAATATTTTAGAAATAATGCCTCCCGTAGGTAATTTTACAATAGATTTAAATTCTGCTAACGCTAAAACCTATTTTTTGGTTGGAGCCGGTAGTGGAATTACACCACTTATGTCAATTATTTCAACAATTCTTGAAATTGAAAAAAATAGTAAAGTGTATTTGATTTATGT
>JBDNHS010000614.1:0-3648 GCA_041688685.1 Kapaibacterium sp. (SeqCode) | reverse complement strand
GTTGAGTCAAATCCTAACTTTATTTGGGGACAAGTACCTGGAGCAAACTCTTATAGGTTGATTATTTTTGAATATAAAAATAATCAATGGGTTAGTATTCTAAGCCAAATAATTAATAATAATAGTATTACAAATTATAATTATCAATTAGAAAAAGAAAAAGATTACAGATGGATTGTAAAAGCTATTGATGGGACATTTGAAACTATAAGTGATACATTTAATTTTAGAACAAAAATCGAAACTCCTTTACCTAAATTCCCAATTTCAAATAAAATAATAGTTAATTCAAATATTAAGTTTCAAATAGAAGATAATTATTTTGATGTGAATAGAAAATATGTAATAGAAATTAATGATAAACAAAAAAATATATTATTAAAAAGTCATAATTCCAATATTTTAAATTTTAATTTGGATTTAGATAAAGAAATTAAAAAATTGAATATAATTAATATTGACGAAGTTTGTTTTGAATGGAGAGTAAGGTCAATTCTTACTGCTAATAAAGATACCTCAGATTGGAGTAATTTTGAAACATTTTGCTACAAAGCACCACAGTTATTTTTAATTACACCTTCTAATAATTCAAATAACGTAATTATGCCTGAGTTCAATTTTAATGGATTGAGTGACATAAGTGATTATACTTTATATTTATATGAAAATGAAATCAGAAAAGAAAATGAATTAAAAATTTCTATTGATAGTACTTATTTAATTAACAATCAATACATTGTAAATATAAAAGATTTGGGTAACAGCCCTTGCAGTAAATACTATTGGAGAGTAGCCACTTATTTAAATAATGATACTATTTATTCAGATTATTGGTCTTATAATACTATTAATTCAAATGTAGAAAATATTATTCCAAATACTAATATTACACGAAAAAATAATGATTTTAATTTCTCTTGGACTAATCAATCAATTTTTGATGAATATGAGATAATTCTATCAATTGATGAATTTAAAACTATTTTGAATACTATTAAAACCAAAGAAAATAATTTTATACTGAAAGATGTTAACTTGGTCGATTCTAAATTAAGTTGGAAAGTTAGAGGTTTAGTGATAGGACAAGAAGAAATTTATGTTTGTGATTGGGATAAAATTAATTCAAATGAAATTTTGACAATTTACAATTCTCCAAAGCTCATTTCACCAATGGAAAATCAAATTTTAATTGAGAAAGAAGTTAACTTTAATTGGAATAAAGTAAGCATTGCAAAAAATTATGAACTTACTTTAAAATTTAATAATACAACTGAAATATATTATACTAAAGACACAACATATAAATTCACTTTCAGTGGCGATGTGATTAATTTTGAATGGTCAGTAATTGCAATTGATAGTTTGGACAATAGTAGTGGTAAAAGTATTAATCCAAGCAATAGAAATAATAGTTTCAGAACCACTGGAATTTTGGAAAATACAATTAACTCTAATATCACTATTTATCCTAATCCTGCTTCTGATGTATTAAATGTTGATTTTTCTAACATTTCAAATACTCAAATTCAAAACAATGTATTTAATAAATTAAATTCTTTTGAGTATGTTATTTTAGATGTCAACGGTAAAGTATTAATGAAAAAGTCTATTGAATTGAGCAATAACTTAATGAGTATAAATGTCAATAACCTTTCAAATGGAGTTTATATTTTACAAATCAAAGGTATAGAAACCAACACCACAAATGAAAATGGCAAACTTATTTATAAATTTATTATTGCGAGATAATTCGTATATTTTAAAACAACTTAACTTATATGATTTAACTACTATTATATAACTTGAAACAACTAATTTTTAAAAAATAAAATAAAAAAAGAGAATAGTAATTTTTGCTATTCTCTTTTTAGTTAAATTTAGTTAAATTTCATTAAAATTTATAAATTTAGATAAGCTTTATGCAGCAATCAGCAGGGCAGACAATAGCACATTGGGGTTCGTCATTATAGCCAACACATTCAATACATATATTTTTATCAATTTCATATATATCCACACCTTCTGAAATAGCATAAACAGGACATTCTCTTTCACATCTCCCGCAGTTAATACAATCATCAGTTATATATAGTGCCATTTATTTTTGGTGTTTAGTGTAGAAATCAAATTCAGATTGCCAATCAACTTCATTTGCGATAGTTGGTTTATCCAAATGTGTTGACAAAGATTGTGTTGTTACCCATAATTTATATTTTTTACCAAAAAACAATTGATATGGTACAAACAAATATGCTTTTAAAAAAATATAAGCAATTGATTTATCTTTAATTAAGTAATACAAACACTTAAAAATATTTGTCAATTTGTAGTTTGTTAATGAAAACCACATTGCATTATCAAAGTTCTTTTTGGTATAAGTCAAAAATATATCTTTTGTTTCACTCAAAGTAGATTTCTTAGCAAAAAAAGTCATTGTTGTAGATGCTTGCGTTTGCCATTTGTAATTTTTGTATAAAATCACATCACTCTCTTGTCTGTTAATATTTGCAATTTCTAAGCTATTGTTGTTAGGATGATTATAAGTTGTCAAAAAATCTATATTATTATTTTCAATAAATTCCAATGCTACATTAAAATTATCTTTTAAATAGAAATAATCATCTTCAGCAAAATATACATAGTCAGAAAAATCTTGTTCTAATAATATTTTTAGCTGCAAATCAAATGTTTTTTGGTTTCCAATTTTATCAGTAAAAATCAATTCATAATCTAAATTTTCTAATTTATTATTGAAATATTCAGCATACTCATTAGGGCAAGCATCTAAAATAATCCAAATTTTATATTCAATATTATTTTTAAAATTTAAAGAATCAATTAATGAATCAAATCCTAATTTCACTAATTTGAATTTATCCTCTGAATAAATAGCAGGTATTTTTGAAATTAAGGGATATACTCTATATGCTATTGCTAATTTATGTTTCTTCATTAATTATATTTTATTTATTAGTTTTTTTAGAATATTCAAATGTATTTTATTTCTGTTTACTGCTGCTTTAGATTTACTAAAAAATAAATAACCCTTTATTATTAATAAAACTCTAAATAAAAATTCAGAATAAAAATAAAACTTAGTTACATTTTTGGAATAATATTTTTTGCAAAAAAGTAAATTTGAATTATATATTAATTCAATTGATTTAGTCATATTATTAGAATTATTATTATTATTATTTTCTAAAGAATATCCTCTAAAATGAATTAAATAATAATTAGGATTAAATAATATCTTGTAATTTAATTTATTGAGATTATAGCACAAATCCATTTCTTCACTATAAAAAAAGTAACTTTCATCAAATAACAACTTACTTTCATCTAATTTAGATTTATTAAAAAGCAAAAATGCTCCATCTAAATATTCTACGTTATGAATAACTTCGTTCTGAATAACTTCATTCGTAATATGCTTAGATTTTATTTTTAATAATTGTGACTCTAATTCATTGATTTCATTCTTAAAAATCTTAAAGTTAGTGGTATAATCTAAAAAGAAGTTTTTCTTTTTTAAAATTAAATTTAACTTATGGGTATATTTATTAAACTTATATTTTGATAAATGATTTTTTATATTTTCAAAAGCAATCAATTTCAATAAAGAAGATTTGATACTTGGATAATACC
>JBDNHS010000613.1:0-9093 GCA_041688685.1 Kapaibacterium sp. (SeqCode) | reverse complement strand
TGAAAATTATTTAAGTTACTTTGGAGTTACAATCAAAAAAATGGAGCAAATAGCAAAATTGAATAAATATGTTAATATATTAAAGCAGGTTTTTGAAAATTATGATGGAACGGGAATGCCAAATGGATTAAGTAAAATGAACATTTATAAAGAAGCTCAAGTTTTATCAATTAGCAACCTTTATCATAACTTAGTCTATAGAATTTCTTATGAAGATTTTCAAGAATTAGTGAAAAAAGGGGAGTTTCAACAAAGTTATGAAACTACTCTTTTGAGACACAATAAAGCAATAAAGTTTATTAAAAATCGTTCTGACTGGTTCAGTTATGACATAGTAAATAGTTTTTTTGATATTATAGAAAAAAACAAAAGTGAATTTTTAATACCAAACAAACTAACACTTATTACAAAATATTAATAATGAAAAGATATTATTCTAATTTAATTTCAGCGTCAATTTATATATTTTTTATATTCATTTTATCTATTTCGATACATCATATTTCTTATTCTAAATGTAGTACACATATTAGGATGCATTTGAATAATGATAGTCTTAAAAAAGAACAAAGAAAAAATCCTAAAATTCAAGGTGATGTAAGAAATGACAGAGATTATTTGCATAAATTTGTGGATACTCCTAATAAAAGATTTAGACTTCATTATGATACTTCAGGTAATGAATCAGTCCCAAAAATAGACCTTAATAACAATAAAATCCCTGATTATATTGATTCTGCAATATATTATATTGAATATGTATATGATTTTTATATAAATAATCAAGGATACATTGATCCAACATTAAAAGATACTATCAATTCAAATGGAGATTTTAAAACAGTTGGTGGAAATGAATATTATGATATATATTTCAGACAATTAGGAATGGTAGATTCTTCAGTAGTTGGTTATGGGATTGGAGAGTATGGTTTTGTAAGTAATGAAAGTACGTATAAACAAACACTAAAAAATGTACAACAAACATCATATATGATATTAGATAATGATTATAGTGTTAACGATTTAAAACCTTCAACAATTAATGAAAATAAATATGTAAAATCATACGGTCAAACTAATGGAATTGCAGCACTTAAAATCACAATTGCTCACGAATTTCATCATTCTATTCAAATGATAACTGCAATAAATAATATGGAATTATCAGAAATGACAAGTACGTATTTTGAATGGAGATTATTTCCCGAAATAAAAGATTATTATCAATACTTAAATGCATTATTAATTGGACAGAGTTTTACTTTTCTGAGATCGCTTACACAGATAAGTGATGGATATCATTTTAGTACTTATGGGCAGTATTTGTATTTAAATTATGGAGATACTTTTTTCTCAGAGTATTGGAATAGTTTAAAAGGTGAAAAAAATGATTTTGTTTATTTAGATGATTTATTAAAGACTAAAAGTTCAAGTTTACAAAATTCTTGGTGTGAATATGCTTCTTGGTTTCATTATATTGGTGATGATTATGTAGAGAACAAATATTTTCCAGATGCTAAATATTTTCCTAAAATTAAACCTTATGAAAGTATGTTTTTTGACAAAACATTATCTCACACATTACCATTAAGACCACTAAGTTTGAATTTTTATACTGTTATATTTAAAGGAAATAATTATACTTCTTACGATACACTTAATCTTACAATTAGTAATACAGATTTAGAGAGTTTGATTAGTTATAATTACACCAATACTCAAAGATATTTTTTAGATATTTTAGATGAACCGAGTAATAATTTTACACAATTATCAAATAGTAAATATTATTATAAACTAGACTACCCAGAATCAATATGTTATCAAAAATACTATTATAATGGAAAAGAAACCGATTTTGTGCTCAATACAACTCCAAACCCATTTAATAATAATTCAGATGAGTTGTTATTGTTTCCAACTATTAGTGAATTACCGCTTTTTACAAAAGTTGCTATAAAACTATATTCGTTAGATTATTTAAAAGTATTTGAAACTATTAGAGAAATTAATATTCTTAATGATAAAAGAGGGGTTATTTTGAACAAAAACGAAATGAACCTCAGTGATGGAATTTATCTATTTAATATTGAATATAAAGAAGATGTTTCTATTGGCAAATTTGTAATATTATCTAAATAAAAATGGACAATCCAATTACTGGTAAATATATAGAAGTTAATAATTTATCTAAGTCATTTTATAAAAATAAATTTTTATTTAAAGATTTATATTTATCTTTTAATTCAGGTAAAATAAATGGAATAATAGGGAAGAATGGCTCCGGTAAATCTACTATTTTAAAATTATTAGCTGGTTTAGTTACAATAAATAAAAAAGGCAATATTTATTTTTATCTAAATGATATCATTGTTGATGATGATCTGAAAAATAAATATTTAACATATAATGCCCCATATATTAATATATACGAAGAATTTACACCACTTGAATTGATAAATATTTACTCAAAAATTAAAAATATCATATTGACTGAAGAATTATTAAGTATATTTTATAATTTAATGAATGATTATAACTTAAGTAATTATATTAATGTTTCAATTAATAAGTTTTCTTCTGGTATGAAACAAAGAATTAAATTAGTTATATCATTCACTTTTGATGCTGAATATTACTTTTTTGATGAATTTTCAACTAATTTAGATTTAGTAGGAATTAATATTACAATTGATAACATATTAAAATTAAAATCTAAAAACAAAGTTATATTAATTGCTACAAATGAAAAATATGAAATGGATATTTGTGATAATATTTTAGATTTGAATTAATAAAGTAACTAATATTATTTAATAAAGGTGAAATAATCGTGATGAGTATCTGTATTAATTTGCACCACACTTGCCCTGACCAACCTAATTAAAAGTCTCTCTGCTCTTCTTTTGGATATATTGCATAATTTACAATATTCAATAACTGTTATTCTTTCATACTTTTCCAAATAATTAAATAGATTTTTCTCCTTTTCGCCTATACTCATTACTAATTTTTCTTCATTTGAGTTTTGATACTTTAAAAGTCTTGCCATTTCACTACTTGCTAAAACAGATTTTTCTCCAACTCTAATAAATACTTTTTTACTGAGTTTTCCAAATTCATCTGTAAAAATTAATCTATGTGGTTTATAAGTGCTATTGGGTACCTGAATGACAATAATGTCTTTATTGTCATATTCTAATACTTCAATTACTATAAGCACAGGAGGGTCGATAAGAGTATTATTTGCATATTCAATTATAGAAATATCAGATTTTTCACTTTTGATACCATAGACAGAGCCATTATCATCAACTCCGATAAAAATCAAACCACCTAATGTATTAGATAATGCAGTAATTTCTTTGGCTATTTTTTCTTCAGAAGCAATCTTTCGTTTAAATTCAATTGTAGATGATTCACCTTGAATTAAAATATTGTTTATTTCTCTTTTACTTAATTGATTCATTATTTTAACTCAAAAAAAAATCTAAATTTATTATTAAATTTAGATTTTTAAAAGTATTAAGTAACTATTTATTTTAAATTATTTAGATAAAGCTTTATTTGTTTCAAAATAATTATCAAAAAGATATTTACCACCAAATAATATTCCAGAATAAAATATATTTCCCATTAATTCATTTTTGAAAAAAGGTATAGCTAAAGTATAACATAAACTTAGACCTTCAAAATTAAGAGTGTAAAAGCCCTCTACTAACCACACACCAAAATTAGATATAATAAAAAATAAAGAAGATGCAAAAAACACATTAATTCCGCTATTTAATATGTTTTTATTTTTATTTGTATTTCCAATTAATATACTACCAATTATACCAGCATATACAAATATAACCGAGGGATAAAATCCTAAAAATAAATCAGATATTAACATAAAGGATAATAACAATAATACACTATTTATTTTGTTTTTATAAAAAGTACCTAAAAACAAACCAATAGATAAAATAGGAGTAAAATTTGGAATATGAGGAATTAATCTAATTGCGACAAAAACAATTACAACAGATAAAATTAGAAATATATTTATTTTATTATTTGTTAAAAAGGAAACTATATTATTGATTTTAGATTTCATTTATTTGACCTAACTTTTTTATTTTTTGTATTTGTATAAACGTAGACTACAATTTATTATATAATTATTTAAAACACAAATAAAATATGTTATAATAGGGAATATCTACAATATATATATAAACAATTATTAAGAGGCATTTATATTCGCATTAAATTTAGTTTACATAATGTTGATTATATTGAGATAATATAATTCATTAATTTTGTTGTAAATTAAAATATCTACCAGGTGTCTGTTTTGACTTTATCCTCGTGAATTAGATTTTTCAATGCTTTTAATGTTTCTTCATCGTTATTCCTAAATCTATCTTCTATATTTTTTATCATATCTTTTCTGATCATTTCTTTAATTAGAAAATCTTGTTCTTGTTCCATCATTTTTTCAGATGAATTAACTTTATTCTTGTTTGTATCTTCCATTTTTTTGTTTAATAATTATTTGAAATTATTTTAATAATTTAAAGTTGACATACTACCAAATTATCTTTATATATCGTATAAATTGGTTTACCCTTTAATTTATTACCATGATAAGGTGAATTTTTAGATTTTGATTGAAATAAGTCAATATTTACTATCCATTCTTTGTTTAAGTCAATCAAAGTGAAATTTGCAAAATTATCAATCTCCAATTTGACAGTATCCAAATTTAACAATTTACGTGGATTTATAGACATCATTTCTATAATTCTATTTAGTTTAACATCATTTTTATGATATAAAGTATCCAAACTAACTCCAATAGATGTTTCTAAACCAATAATTCCATTAGGAGCATTAATAAATGTTTGATTCTTTTCTATTGTAGTATGTGGAGCATGGTCAGTAGCTATACAATCTATAGTACCATTTTTGATACCTTCGATAATATAATCTACATCGTCTTGGCTTCTAAGCGGTGGATTCATTTTGAAGTTACTATCATAATTAATTAAACTATCATGAGTTAAACTAAAATGATGAGGTGCAACTTCAGAAGAAACTCTTAAATTTTCGTTTTTAGAATACTCAATTAATTTAATTGCACCTTTTGTGCTAAGATGTTGGGCATGATATCTTCTTTTTCCATAATATTTGGATAACATTATATCCCTACTCAAAATTATTTCTTCTGCAACCGCAGGGTAACCTTTTAATCCTAATTTAAAACTTAATTCACATTCATTCATTCCAAATCCAGAACTTAATTCTGTTTCTTCACAATGTTGCGATAAAATTAAATCATAGTACTGACTATATTGAAATGCCTTAGCCATTATATTAGGATTATGAACTGGATCACCGTCATCAGTAAATAAAATTGCTCCAGCATCAAAATTACTATTCATATCAGACAATTCTATGCCTTTTCTACCTTTTGTAATTGCTGCAGACGTCAATACTTCAATTTTCAAATCTTTGGATTTTGTTAATATGTCTTGTATAACAATACTATTATCAATACAAGGAGAAGTATTGGGCATACAAACTACTCCAGTAAAACCACCATTCATTGCGGACATAGCTCCAGTATGTAAATCTTCTTTATGAGTTTGACCAGGGTATCTAAAATGAACATGCATATCAAAAAAACCAGGTACACAAATTTGATTTTCAGCACCTATTATAATTTTATCAGCTTGATTTCTAATTTCATTTAAGTTACTTTCTTGTTTAATAATTTCTGTTATTTTGCCATTAACTATAAATAAAGAAAATACTTCATCAATATTTTGTTCAGGAAAAACAAATCTAAAGTTTTCTAATAATAATTTCATATTTTAAAATAAAGTTAATAAAAAAGTAATTAATTTAATTTAATTATTAAATAAAATTCAATTTAAGAAAAAGTTTTTTTAAATTTGAATAATATAATTGTATAACATAATTTAATTAATTCAAAAAATGAAATCTTTTATCATCAAACAAATTTATTTTTTTATATTTATAGTATTTTCTTTAAATATTTCTAATATTTATAGTCAAATTAAAGATCAATGGCGTGTAAATTTAGAACAATCAGACCAATATTTAGTTAAAAAAGATTATAAAAATGCTTTAGATTTGGCTGAAAAATCAATTGTTGAAATTCGAAAAACAATGGGAAATAATACTGAAACTGAATTTACTATTTTAGGTAAAATCGGGAAAATATATTATTTGTCAGGAAATTACGAAAAAGCAATTGAGTATTATACTAAAGAAAAAGAGCTTATTTCTGAACTTAAAGGTAAAAATAGTGCTCCCTATGCAAGAGCTATAAATAATATAAGTGTAATTTATCAAACAATTGGTAAAAATGAGTTAGTTGAAGATTTTTTAATTGAATCTGTAAGCATCAAAAAAGAAATATTAGGAGAAAATGATACTTCTTATGCTAAATCTTTAAACAACTTAGCTCAATTTTATGTAAATGAAGGTAGATTTCCAGAAGCGGAATTTTTATTTACTCAATCTTTGGATATTAAGAAGAAATTTTTAAAAGATGATGATCCTTCTTATGCACTTACGTTAGTTAACTTAGGATTACTTTACAAAAGAATAGGTGATAATCAAAAAGCGAAAGTTTTATTAGAGGAAGCATATAATACTATAAAAAATACTATGAAAGAAGATGAACCAGAGTATATCAATACCCTATTCAACTTAAGTATTTTATATATGCAGACTGGTGAAAATGAAAAAGCAATTCCATTAATTGAAAAAACTAAAAATATTGAAAAATTGTTGTCAAAAGATTTAAAAATCACAACAGCAAACAATCTATATAATTTAGCACAGCTTAAAATAGGTATAAAACAAAATAAAGAAGCACAGTTAATATTAGAAGATTTAAGTTTAAACTTTAAAAATAAATTTGGTAATTCACATCCCCTTTATGTTCAAATAATTAGAACTTTAGGTGTTTCTTATTGGATTGATGAAAAATATAATCTTGCACTAGAAAAGCTTCAAGAAGCTATACAATTGACAAAATTAATTTATGATGAAAGTAATGTCAATTATGCTGTAGCTCTTCATAATTATGCTGGTTTATTAAAGGAAATGAAAGAATATGAATCTGCAGAAGAATATTACAGAAAATCTTTTGAAGTGTATAAATTACAAATTGATAAATACTTCCCTTATTATAGTGAAAGTGAAAAAGCAAAATTCTATTTGGATTTAAAAGAAAAATTTGAAATGTTTAATTGTTTTATCGTTCAAAGATATACGGATAATCCTAATATTAGTACAGAAATGTATGATTTTCAATTATCTACAAAAGGAGTCTTATTAGATTATTCCAAAAAATTAAGAAATTCAATATACTCAAGTAACAACCAACAAAACATTGATAAATATAATAATTGGATATCTAATAAAGAATATTTAGTAAAACTTTATAATATGAGCAAAGGTGAATTAAAACAAACGAAAGCAGATGTTGATTCATTAGATTTTTTTGTAAATAAATTAGAAAAAGAATTATCATTAATTTCTTCACAAAATTCTCAACAAACTACTGAAATAACTTGGCGAGATATACAAAAAAAATTAAAACCAAATGAAGCAGCAATTGAGATTGTTAGATTCAAGTTCTTTAATAAAGGATGGCAAGATTCGACTTATTATGCAGCACTTATATTAACTTCAGAAACTATAAACTTCCCTGTATTAATTCTAATCAAAAAAGGAAATGAACTTGATAATACTTATTTAAAGAATTATAAAAATTTAATTAAATCAAAGTTTCCTGATAAAAAATCATATTCAGTATATTGGCAAGAAATTGACGAGTTTGTAAAAGATAAAGAAGTATTATATATTTCATTAGATGGAGTTTACAACAACATTAATGTTTCTACTTTACAAAGATCTGATGGGAGTTTTGTAATAGATAATAAAAACATAATAATTTTATCCAATACTAAGGAATTATTAGATTTAACAAATAAATCAAATAAAATAAACTCTTCACCTACAGCATTACTTTTAGGTGCACCTAAGTTTGATATTAATAAAGATTATGAATTTAAAGTAAAAAAATATGTAAATAAAGATGATTTATTAAAAGAAGAAAATCCGAATAAAATAGAAATAAGTGAATTGCCAGCTACTAAAAAAGAAATAAGTATTATTAATGAACTATTGACATCAAAAAATTGGAAAACTAAAGAATTAATTGGTGTAAATGCCTCTGAAGTTAACTTAAAAAAAATGAATCATCCAAATTTAATTCACATTGCTACACACGGCTATTTCTTTACTGGCTTGAACGATAATAGTAAAGAAAGAGTATTTGGTGTTGATGTAGAAAAAGCAGCACAAAATCCTCTACTAAGATCTGGTTTGTTATTAGCAGGAGCTTCTAATTCGGTTAATTTTGATTTAAATCAGGCTGATACCGTTGAGAATGGAGTTATGACTGCTTATGAAACAATGAATTTAGATTTGTCAGATAATAATCTTACTGTATTAAGTGCCTGTGAAACTGGCTTGGGTGAAGTTATGAATGGTGAAGGAGTTTATGGTTTACAGAGAGCATTTTTAATTGCTGGTGCTAAGTCATTAATTATGAGTTTATGGACTGTAGATGATAAAGCTACACAGGAATTGATGACTACATTTTATGATTATTGGTTATCTGGAGAAAAAATTGGAGTGGCATTTAGAAATGCGCAATTAAAAATTAAGGAAAAATATAAAGAACCATATTATTGGGGAGCTTTTATTTTGTTAGGGGAAGTGAATTAAGAAATATTCTTAATTTCAATTTTAAATAAAAATACCTTCTATATAATAATAGAAAGTATTTTTATAATATACAGTATCAATAATATTTAAACTTTATACTTAAATAAGTTTATTTATTATTTTACAAATTCTTTCTGACGCTTTTCCATCCCAAAGTTCTGGTATTTGTGGATTTGTAATGAGACTATTAATATCTTTATTAAATAAATTATAGATATTTTCTTTGGTTGGAGATATAAGAATATTGCTACCAATTTCAGTTGTAATAGG
>JBDNHS010000612.1:0-1631 GCA_041688685.1 Kapaibacterium sp. (SeqCode) | reverse complement strand
CTGGTGGATACATATCATCATCGGATTCAATGCTTAATTTATTAAATAATCATAAACCAAAAAAAATAGCATATGTTCCTTCTTATGCGATGAGTGCTGCAACTTTATTGGCTCTGGGATGTGATATTATTCATATGAATAAATATGCATCAATTGGGCCGACTGATCCACAAATATCGGTTTTCGGTGAGATGGTTAGTTTTAGGTCGGTAGACAAATTAATAAAAGACAAACCAATTACAAAAATTAAAGACAAAGTTCTAATAAGTTATTATGAAAATAAAGTATTATATGATGATAATATAGATTATATTACAAAATACATTAACAAACATAAAAAGAAAAGTGCAAGTGAAACTGATGTTAATGAAATTATTAAAAAATTTTCTTATGGAGATATTCCTCATCATAGTGAAATATCATTTGCATCTTTAGATAAGATTATAAATATTAATAATACAATTACAGAGGATATTTTATCAATATACACACTATTTAATTTTATTTTTAATTGATTTTGTAAAAATTTTTTATAAATGGCAAACCAATTTAATATAAATAGTTTTAAGTAAATATAATATTTATTAATATTAATAATGGATAAAACAAAAATTCCATGGATTGAATGTGTTATTGCACTTCCAGAGCAAGTAGAAGAAAAATTTAATAAGTTAATTAGTATTTATAAAAAGAAATCTCGTTCAAAAAAGAAATTAAAAAAAAAAATGACTCGTATAACAACTGATAAATTACTTTGCATAGATACAAATCTTAATGAAAATTTACTTGAATTTCATCCAGATAATAATCCAATTAATACAATGAGTGATGAAGATATGTTTTCACAATTAGGGACAATTGTTGCAAATCCTGAAAAATTTCCTCTTAAATTAGAAAATAAAATTATTGATTACATAGATTTTATAATTAGAAAATATATGTATATATATATACATAGTGATGACCAAACTTTATTAATATCAGAAAAAAATAAAGACAATAATAAAATATTTTTAAAATTTTATTTTCCAAGGATAACAAATAACGAAGAAAATAATGTTGAAATTGAAAATCGCATTAATAAATTTGGAGATAATATTCATTTTACAGTTCTTCCAGATATTTTTGGACATGGCAAAGACGGAATGTTTCATTTAACATTTAGAATTGAAAGTAAATCAGGAAAACCAATTTATGAATATTCCAAGTATATTTCTTTTAATGTTGTTGACGATAAAGTAGGCATTATATTATATGATGATGAAAAAGGTAATAATGCGGTTATTTTTAGAATTAGTGAAAGTTTAGAACATCTAAATAATTTTATTTCTAGTATTAATAATTTATCAGAAATTGATTTTGATGAATTTATGCATAATAATTCTATTAATACACAAGTTTATAAGGATATATGTTTGTATATTGCATTAGATATATTTAAGAAGTTATTTGAAAGTAAAAAAATAGACAATTTTTTCACCCGATATCTCAATTCGTTTGGATTACAGACAATTTATAAAATGATAAATAAATTATTATCAATTCTCCTAAGTGCTTTTTTAGATTTATATTCTAAATCTGGTACCGTCTTATAATTAATTATAATATAAACGCTAGCGCGGACTAATAAT
>JBDNHS010000611.1:0-5208 GCA_041688685.1 Kapaibacterium sp. (SeqCode) | reverse complement strand
TTTCAACAATTAAAACAAAACAATAATAGGGATATATATAGTTTAATGGTATTACTCCTTCCATATTATGATATAAATAAAAGTACATATATTGTTGATTTAGGAGAATTATTTTATAATAAAGATTTAAAATCTGTTGATTTATCATCTACATTTTATTATGATCATAAAATAGACACAGTTAATGACACAGAAACTATTATAAAATATTTAAATACTTCTGTGTCATTAATTCAAAGAACATTTGCAATATCTTGCAATAAATTAACACCCAATTGGTTAAATGTATTTCCATATACGATGGACAATTATAAAGGGAGTGATATATATAAAGAATTTGAATTATATCATAAAACTAAAAAATTTCCGGAATATAAATATTCAAAATATTATAATTTTAAATTGGGATATCATACTTTATATGGAACAATAAGGTCTTTTTTATACGATGATATAAAAGATATAAAATGGATGATTTATGATACAGTAGATGAAGACACAGTATATCCCTCAATATTAAATATTGTAAATTTGTTGCAAATCTCTAATATAATAAATGAACCGTGGAATGATTTAACAGAAGAGCGAAAAAATGAAATTAATGATAATTGGTATCGGATAACAAATTCAGAAAAAATTGTTCGATTAAGTTCATTTATAATGTTTTATTTAAGATGGGAACGAGATAATGAAAAATTAGATAATTTAAAAATATCCAAAAAATGTAGAAAAATTATAAAGACAAATTTGGATGATGTAGATAATATTAACGAAAATGAAAATGAAAATTTAGTTTATAAAAGCTATGGAAAACGTCAAGAGTTTCAAATATACATTTGTTTAAAAATTATTTCCAGTGGTTTAAAAATAGAGGATTTATATAATTATACATATAATTGTTCTCAAAAATTTAGATATACTTGGTATTCTTATTGTTGTTTGGATGAAAATAAAAAATTTTTGGATGTTGAGGCATATTATTCAAAATATTTAAATAATTCGAATAAACTAAATTCAATAGGCTTTGACAGAAAATATTATATTACTCCAAAAATGACATATAATTTTTTTAAATCACTTTTACACGAACAAGTAGGGACAGATTATAAGAGTTTTAGTAATACTAATTCTTGGGATAATTTAGTAGATAGACACAAACACAGATTCATTTCCAAGTTAAATGCAGATGCTAATGATATGAAAAATTGGTTTAATATTAAAAATAATATTGGTAGATTATATGTATTATCTAATGATAGTGATAAAATAAAAGTACAAGATGCAATCATTGATAATATAGTAAATACTAATTGGATTACACAAGTTATATACGAATGTTTAGTTTATAATGGTATTCTAACATATTTTAAATATAATCCACAGGCTACAGATAATGCAATTTTACCTGATAAAAATAAATTTAAAGCCCAATGGGAAAAAGAAGTTTTATCCCAAGTCACACTCGAACCATATAAAAATGCCTATCATTTTTTGGATAATAAACAATTAGGATTACATGAGGGATTATTAGAAATGGTGAAAAAATCCAAATGGTATACAAATTTTGGAGCGGATTGGATAGCTCAACTTCAAGTATTTCATCATTTTATTAATCAACGAATAATGTTTGTTACTGGAGCGACTGGAGCAGGTAAATCTACAGTTTATCCTTTTATGATGTTATATGCAACAAAAATTATTAATTATAATAATAATGGAAAAGTATTTTGTACTCAACCTCGTATTCAACCAACTGTTGGAAATGCTACGTGGATGGCTCAAGAATTAGGCATTCCTATCAAAAAGGCTAAAAGTGAAGGTGATAGTAAAATAAATAATATGTGTAATTCGGAATCAGCCACATGGTTAAAATCTGATATAGATTATATACAATTTAAATATTCAAATGGAAGTGTTGCAGATGATTTATACCATCCAACATTACGATTGTTAACAGATGGTTATTTATATTCCGTAATGAAAAATGATTATATATTAAAAAAGAGAGGTATTGAGAAAGATACTACTAAAGATGATAAGAAAGATGGAATATTCACAGATGCAAATTCGTTTGATGTATTACTAATAGACGAATCGCATGAACATAATCCTTATATGGATATGATACTTACTTTATGTAAATTTGCTCTTTATATAAATAATGAATTAACATTAGGTATAGTTAGTGCTACTATGGATGATGATGAATCAACTTATAGAAAATATTTTGAACCAATAGATGATAATTGGAAAGCACCATTAAAATTAGATAGTTATTCGCAAAAAGAAGAGGTTATAGCATATAGTAGAGGTCGTTTAGATAGACGTATTCATTTATCGGTTCCTTTTGGTGGGATGAATTTTAATGTTGAAGTATTTGATAATATAAAAGAAAATGAAATTGCAATAGTTAAAAAAATATTATCAACAAGTACAAAAGGTGATATTTTAGTATTTAAACCCGGTACTGCAGAAATTGTTTCTCTAGTTGAAGAAATGAATGCGAATGTACCATCTGATGTGTTAGCAATTCCATTTATTGGAACCATTTCACCTGCTATATTAGAAAATGTTATAAAGCAGATTGATAAACCAGATATTAGAAAATCTATTAGATATCCTAAAAATTACACTATAGACCAAATGTGTGATGTTCCAGAATCAGAATTATTGCCAATAGATACATATAAAAGGTTTATAATTATAGCGACAAATATTGCAGAAGCTTCAATTACAATTGATACATTAGAATATGTGATAGATGATGGAAATCAAAAAATTATGTATTATGACGTCGATACAAATCAATCCAAATTATTAGTTAAACGCATTGCTTTACCAAATCAAAAACAGAGAAAAGGTAGAGTTGGAAGAAGTCAGCCAGGAAAAGCCTTTTTTACATATGATATATCTGAATTGGAGACTAAAGTGATATATAAATTATGTAGTGATAATATAAATGATAAAATATTAGATTTATTATCTTTAATTGATACGTATTTTTTTACTTCAGATAATAATCCATATTTGATATCTACTAATAATATGAGGGGTACATCCTCTTTATTACAAATTCCAGTTTTTTTGCAGAATCAATATTCTTTTGTAAATGCATTCTTTAACAAAGAGCTTTTTTATAATTATAAAACGGATAATATAAATTATAATAATATAATATATCCTTATTCAGACGGCAAGTATAATATTAATACATTAATAGATAAAGAAGGAAAATTCTATATTATTCATCCAAATGAGACTGTATTAATAAGAGATGAAGATTTAAAAATTACGGAAGATACGGGAATATATCAAAATAAGGTTGAATCGATGGTAAAATATTACAAGTTATTAAGAATTGTGAATGATGATAATAAAATAACTTCGTATGGTGAATTATTAGTATCTTGTGTACAATTATTTGAACTTCAAATAGAACCGATATTAACAATAATAGATATGTTATCATTCAAATATAGCATTAAAGATAAAAGAACAAATGTATTTAGAAATATAATTTGGTATTGTGTTTTTTCTAGTTCTTCAATAATGTTAAATCTTCCTAAAAATAAAAAAGTTAATTCTGATTTTTTAGCAAAGACCGAAATAATACCGATAAGATTATTGTATGTAATTGACTTATCGAGTATTGCTGATAAATTGGATCCTGAATTATCTAATTTATCAGCAATAATCGAAACAGAAGTTAATAAAATAATTCAAATGATTCCTGATTATATTTCTAATTATCAATCATTAAAGACGATGTTGATAGGTTATTATAAAATTAAATTAAAAATAGAATTACTTGAAGAATTAACTAATTTACAAAGCACAATAATATGGGACCCAATAAAAAAAATAAAATTTAAGCAAGGGCAAATAAAAAAAAATACTCAGTTAATAAAGAGTATTGATATAGGAAAGATTCCAAAGATAATGGAGTCTGATATTAATATTATAAAACGGTTAAATAATTATGAACAAATTTGTTTTTTCATTTGTAAAAATATGAAAGTAAAATTATTATTAAAAATAACAGATACTCGCTATTACATAAACTATTTTGACAGAAGCTATAATAATATATTTCAAATTGCATATGGTATTTCTCCTTATAAAAAAAAGAAACGGTTTGTTTATACAAATGTAGATAAAGATTATAGAAATAACATAATATTTTATTTATCATCAGATGATTCTAATCAGGTTAGTAATATAATGTGGATTCCAACTAAAATAATGCATCTTTTGCAAAAAATATCTTTACGTCCTGTAAGGGATAGCTCATTGAATAGAGAAAAAGTATTCGAAATCCATGGTAAGGAAGAGGGAAATAATATATTAAAAAAAATTGATATTATAAATGATTATATAGTAAATAAGTAAATAAGTTAATAAGTTAATAAGTAATAGTTTAATTTATGTTATTACATTGCAAATATTTAAGACATACAATTTATGATGAAATTCGCTCAAATATTACTAAAATTTATGGACTAAACATGACTTGTACTGATGATATTATAATGAATGCAATTCCGATAAAATATAATAATAATTATTGGATTGTGTCGAATCTGGCCAATTTAGAAATATCATCTTTAGAATTAGAAAAACAATCTTATGAAATAAAATACATAATTAATGATGAAATAAAAGGCATTATACCTATTAATAAGGTATGTTCAATACATGATTTAGAAATTATAAAGAATGACCAAACAATAGATTGTTTATATGATGAGCATTTAAATATTATGTTTATTAAATTTCAAGATATTCGTATTGAATATTTTGACATAAGTGATTATAAATTTGATTTATTTGATAATCAGTTATCAAATTGTAATATGAATTTCACGTGGTTAAATAATTTGTTGGCAAAGAAAACTATCATATCTTCCCATAATAAAATAGTTTTTGAAGACAAATTTATAAATTTACCATCAATTCCTTATATTGTATCAGAAACAAAATTAATAAATGAATTAGTAGATAAAGAAATGATAGAATATCCATGTACTGGTACAACTGTATTAAATGAACTTGGACAATTAATAGGTATTGTGTCTTATGTGGGTAAAAATAATATTTGTTCAATTCCAGTTAATTTAATTAAAAAATCACTAGATTGTATAATTTTTATTCCAAATTATAATATGAATGTTAATTTATCAACAATAAAAATTAATTATAGGAAAGATT
>JBDNHS010000610.1:0-3109 GCA_041688685.1 Kapaibacterium sp. (SeqCode) | reverse complement strand
TAAATTAGTTTTTGAATTTAATAATAATTTAAAAAAATAATAATTTTCATTATGAACAAAACTAATTATTAATAGTTCAAAATTGTTAAATAAATCATTTATTTCTTTCTTATTTTGCTTTTTATTTAATATTTTTTCAAAGTATAAAATTATAAAAAGATGACAGACTGCAACTCTGTTAAAAGGTGAGAAGTAAAAGATATTCAAATTTAAATTATTATTAATTTCACTTAAAACTTTTGAATTATTTAAAGCAAATTCATTGTGGTATTTATTATTTAAATCAAAACAAATTTTAGAATTAATTGTATTACTATATAATAAATCGATAAGATTATAGACCTCATCTAAATAATCTTGATTATTAAATATACTTTCAGAACTTTTATAATATAAAAAATCATCTTTTTGCATTATGAATTATCTAAACTGAATTAATTAAAAATTGATTTTATTCCAGACCATATTTATATTGTCAATAGCATTTTTTGTTGTAAAACCAATATATTCTTCAAAACTACTTAATGTTCTATGACCAGTAACCTTCATTATGATAGCAGGTGTTAAACCGAATTCAAGTGATAATGTAGCAAAAGTTCTTCTAAAGCAATGGTTAGATAACAACTCGTATTTGTAATAAGTTTTTTCAATTCTAACTGGTTTGAAAACAACAATATTCACTTCAGTACCAATACCACATCTTTTTCCGAGTTCTTTGTAATAATCATTTAACTTTTGTGATGATATTTTATGAGCTGTCCCATCCAATAACTTCTCTAAATATGGTTTTACAAAATTTAAAATTGGAATTGTTACTTTCATTTGAGTTTTTTGAGTAATAATCTCAATTAAATTAGTATCAAAATTGATTTTCGATTTATTCAATTTAAGTGCATCAGATACCCTTAATCCAGTAAAACACATAATCATTAACCAAGTTCGTGCATTTTCAAGGTGACTTGGTAAATTTTCAATAGAATGGATTATCTGAATTTCATTCATCGTCAAGTAAGTTTTATGTTTCACTTCAGTAACTTTAAGTGTAAACTTTCTAAATTTTAGACTATTAGAAATTTCTTCTGCAATTGCCCAATTCAAAAAAACAAACAAAGAATTTGTAAAAAGTGGCTTAACTCCATTTAATTGAAAATTGTATTTATTAATCAAAAAAGTATGATATTCTGTCAAAAAATTAACATCAATCATTTCAAAAGTTAAATCAGGCTTATATTTTTCTAAATATTTTTTAGAGCGTTTATATAGTAGAATAACATTTTTACTAACCAATTTATTATTTTCTTTAAAATTAATAAACTCATCAAAGTAATGAAAAAAAGTTTTTTGTTTTGTAGGCAAGAAGATATTATTTTTATCATCAAACTTAGATTTAACAAGAGACTTAAATTTATTATTATCGAATATTTGCTCTTTATTTAAATTATATACAATTTCTTCAACGAATTTAGTAATTTCATTTAACTTGGAATTAATCACCATATAATTACTAGTACCAGTTTTAGCTTTATAATTTTTTTTATCCCAATATTTAGGATTTATGCTTAGTCCAATTTGAATTTTATTTCTAATTTTATTAAAAGAATAGAACATAAAAATACTGCTTGAAGTTAAAGCATTTGGATTATCAAGATAAAATTTAATAGATAGTTTCATAATTACGGACTATGATCGTACAAATAGATAATATTAAGAAGATATAATATTGTTATAAGTACAGACTAATAGGGGAAATATATATTTTAAATATAATATAGGTTCAGGTCTTAATTGCACTACGTAAGATTTACGATTAATAGCTCACACATAAAATCAAATAGAAAATATATAAATATTAGATGAATTGTAAAATAAATAAACGGATTTAAACTAAACGGTATTTAATAATATTTATCAGTACTGATGAGGTGTATATCTTAAAATCTGTACGGAGTTTTGTACGGAGGTAAGAAAAAAATGGATAAAATAAATCCTTAAGTGCTGATTTCTCATATACTTAAGGATTTATGGGTTGTGGTCAGAGAGGGACTTGAACCCCCGACACAAGGATTTTCAGTCCTTTGCTCTACCAACTGAGCTATCTAACCATTTCAATTAAACTATTTATTTACTATCTAATTAAATTGAATACAAATTTACGATAAAATAATTTAATAAAAAAATATTATTTTTAAAAAATGTAAAAAAATAATAATAATTAAATTTGTTATAAGTTACAACTTTAAATTATTTTCAATTTCATTACGAATTGATGACAAAATCAATTTTTCTTCAACTTTTGTCATACTTTCTTTTAAATATATTGGTTTCCCAATTATTATCTTAATTTCACCAGAATTAAAATATTTCGATTTGTAAGCTAATACTTTGTTAGCACCTACAACAGTAACAGGTACAATCGGTTTATTTGATTTAATTGCCAACATCATTGCGCCTCTTTTAAATTCATTTAAATTACCATCAACTGACCTTGTTCCTTCTGGAAAAATGATTACTGAGTCGCCGCCTTTTATTGTTTCAATTGCATTTTTGATACTTTCCATAGCATTAGCGGCATTATCTCTTTGTATTCCTATAAAAGTTGACCTTTTTAGTGCATTACCAAATATTGGGATTTTTTCTAATTCTTTTTTATAAATAATTCTACAATTATTCTCAATACTTGATAAAAGTGCTGGTATATCCATAAGACTACTATGATTTGCAACAAAAATATATTTTTCATTGACATTGATATTTTCTTTACCAATTATATTTAATCCAACATTTGAATTTTTTAAAATTTTCTTTGACCATTTTCTTGAAATTGGGAAGAAGTAATCTTTTCCAAAAAATAAATACTTAATTATAAAAATTGTAGCATAATATATAGTTGTTGTTATTAATTTTAGAATAATAAAATAATTTTTCATTAATATTTTTAAATTGTATATTTGATTATTTTTGATTGAAAAAGTGATTTTACAAAAAATGTTTAAAACAAAAATTTTGAGTATTAAAAAATATATGTTAAGTTTGTGTTAACATACTAACAAATATAAAACATTTTATGATGATTATATTATTATAAATACAATTTATACCAAAAAAATAT
>JBDNHS010000609.1:0-4537 GCA_041688685.1 Kapaibacterium sp. (SeqCode) | reverse complement strand
TTTATAATTTTCTAAATTGATTGTATCAATTAAATTAAAATAACCCAAAAAGCTAATTTTAATTATTTTAGAATTATTATTTGTTAAATCTCCATCGTTTTTATCTAAATTCAGAATAAATTCGCCATTGATATCACTTTTGACAACCTTATCTATTTCGGAAGATTTATTAGATTTGATTATTTTGATATTTGCATTTTTGATAGGTTGTTTAGTCTCAAAGTCAATTATTTTGAAATTTGCACAAAATAAGCAGTTTGTAATAAATATTATTAAAACATTTACTATAATTAAAAATTTAAAATTTCTTTTATTTATTATCACAATTAATAAGTTTGATTTTTTTTAATATTCGCCTCTGCTCCAATTATCTTAAATAAGACATAAGAAATCAAAACAGAAGCGAATTTTATTTTTTAGCAGGTAAAAACTCAAGTAATTTAAAATTATGAATTTATTCAATTCAATTCGAGATAACTCAATTCAATTCAAATTAAATTATTACAAATTTTAATGTAGTAACTTGATTGTTAGATTTAACATTTATGAAATAAATTCCTTTTGCCAAATTGTTCGTTATATTTGAATTTAACTGAAAATTATTTAAACCAGTGTTAGCAACAAAATTTGAAGAATAAATTTGATTACCCATAACATCAATTAAATTAATATCATAATTATTATCAACTGAATTAGAAAATACTAAATTCAAACTTTCGCCAGAATTAATTTCTGAAGGATATAGATTAATTGTATTTCCACCACCATTTTCAACACTACTTATTGATAAATTTAAAGTAGTAAACTCCATCTCGCCAACTGCACCACCAATGTATTTACTAAAATAAATTTGATAAATATCACCATCAGGAACATTTTTTCCAGAAACTACTTTATATCTTTGTACAAAATGTACTCTTTTTTTAGCATAAGAAAACATGCCATTAGCAAATGTTTTCCAGTCATAACCGATTGAAGTAATATTTTCTTCCAAAGTAGAAAATTCTGGAGCAGTAAGTTTTACATTTGGTTCAATATCATTATCCATTTCAACTCTTAATGATAATACATTTGGACTAGTTTTTACGCCAGTTACAGGATAATAAATTCCTTGTATCAAAGTTGTATATCTTCCAAATAATAATTCCCAAGTTTCTGTTGTTTTTGGCTCTCTTTCGATAACTTTATCAGTTTCAAAGTTGTAATAAACATTTTTAGAAGTTGCAGCAGAATAATCTACATCAATAGATTTTGCATTACTTCCATCTAAATCAGCAGAAAGAAAAGTATATTTTTTTAGTTTACCGTCTAAAATATCAATAAAAACTTTTTTATAACTTCCGTTTGCTAACTTTAATACAAATACAGAGTGTCCAAGTACATTGTGTGTGGCAATATTATATTTTCCCCAACCGAAGTCAAAAGGATTGGTTTTATCAATTTTTTGATTGAAAGAACCTAATAACCAAGTTTTTTCAGAGTTTATATATCTTACCCATTTAGATTTGTCATTAGAGTCAGGTGTTTCATTAAAGTCTTCACCAACAAAATATAGTTCGATTCCTTTGGCATCGTTTGTATAAATTTCAGAAGTCCTGTCATTGGTGCCGAAAGCCAAATCCCAATTAGAAGCGACAGCTTCTCCTACCCTACCTTTAGACATACTATACCAAACATCTTTTGCAGTTGCAGTTCCGCCAATTTGAATTGTCTCAGCACTTAAACTAGAAAAATTTAAGTTTAATACAAAAACTAAAATTAGAGATTTTAGAAATAGAGTGTATGATTTACACATAAAGTATTTTTACCTTATAATAAGATTTATGATAATTGATTTTTAGAAAACATTTTAATGTTAATTTAAACATTTTTATTATTTTTACATTTAGCCAGAGTCAGAATTTACTTTTCAAATTTACATTTCAAATTTATATTTTGACTTTGTTTGAGATTTAATAATACAAAATTATCGATATTTTTAAATCCGACAAGAATTATCCTAAATATGTAACCAAAATGTTGTTTTCTGTAATTTAACTTTTATTAATAAATAAATATAATTTAATTATTAAGTCAAAAAAATAAAAATTATAGTAAATTTATTAAATAAAAGTTAATTTTGTAATTGAATTTATTACTAATGAATAATTATGTATCAAAAAATAAAAAGTTTAATTGAAAGATTTAATGAAGTATCTGAATTACTAAATGACCCTAATTTGGTAAGTGATGCAAAAAAATATAGAGAATTAAACAGAGAATACAAGCAACTCAAGGATATTGTTGAAATTGGCGAAGTATATATCAAAACTTTATCAGAAATTGAAGATAACCAAGAAATGATATCTGATAAGTCTATAGAATCCGAATTGAGAGAAATGGCTTATGAAGATATTAGACTTCTTGAAGCAAAAAAAGAAGAAATTGAAGAAGGACTAAAAATAAAATTAATTCCTAAAGACCCAAATGACCTCAAAAACTGTATTATGGAGATTAGAGCCGGTACAGGAGGCGATGAAGCTGGTATTTTTTGTGGGGATTTATTTAGGATGTACGCAAGATATGCAGATAGAGTAGGGATTAAGCTTGATATTATTTCTATGAATGAAAGTGATAAAGGTGGATTTAAGGAGATTGTTTTTGCAGTTGAAGGTGATGATGTTTATGGGAAGTTGAAGTTTGAAAGTGGTGTCCATAGAGTGCAAAGAATCCCTGCTACTGAGGCAAACGGAAGAGTGCATACATCTGCTTCTACCGTTGCTGTTATGCCAGAAGCAGAAGAATTAGACCTTGAAATTCACGACGATGATATTAGAATGGATGTATTTAGAGCTGGTGGTAAAGGTGGGCAAAATGTAAATAAGGTCGAAACTGCCATTAGAGTTGTCCATATTCCTACTGGAATTGTTGTTCAATCACAAGAAGAACGTTCTCAGCTCAAAAATAAAGTTAACGCAATGAAAGTATTACGTTCAAGACTTTATGAATTAAAACTAAAAGAACAACAAGATGAGATTAGTTCGAATAGAAAAGATTTGGTAAAAAGTGGAGATAGGTCAGAAAAAATCAGAACCTATAATTACCCACAAAATAGAGTTACAGATCATAGATTAGATGGAGACTCAAAAAACTACAGTCTTAGAGAAGTTGTTGATGGCGATTTGGATAATATAATCCAAAATCTACAACTGCTAGAAAGAACTGAATTGATGCAAAGTGGTGAAGCGTATATTGATAATTAAAAGTTATTGAGTTAAAATATTTATTAAAAAATAAAACAAAAAATAAAACAAAAAATAATGGATACAAATAATAAAATTGAATTGGTAAAAAGTATTGCTGCTTTGGCTAATTTGGAGTTCACTGATATTGAAACCGAAAAACTCTCTACACAATTTGAAAAAATTGTTGATTATATTGCCAAAATAGAAGTTTTGGATTTAGAAAAAATAGAACCAATTTCACAAATTACAAATAAAAATAATGCTTTTAGGGAAGATATTGTAGTTCCTTCTTTAACTACCAAAGAAGCACTCAAAAACTCTCCCTCAAAAAATGATTATTATTTCAAAGTACCAAAAGTATTAGAATAATTGACTTAGAATAAATCAATTATAATAAATTCAATTGGAAAAAAATCAGGTTGAATTTATAATTAACTAAAAAATAATAGAATAAATAATTTAAAATCATAAATATAACTATAATATGAAATTTGAAGAACCAGAAATGACAGCAGTAGGTATCATTCCAGCACGTTATAATTCCACTAGATTACCTGGTAAGCCTCTTATTTTGTTGAAAGGTAAATCTATGATACAAAGAGTTTGGGAAAATTCAAAATTAGCAAAAACACTAAAAGAAGTTTACATCGCAACTGACAATGAAAAAATTAAAGTTCATTGCGAATCCTTTGGTGCAAAAGTAGTTATGACTCCTTCAGAATTGACATCGGGAACAGATAGAATCTATTACGCATACAAAGAGCTTGATTTAGCAGACGATGTAATTATTAATATACAAGGCGATGAGCCGCTCATTTCGGGTGAAAATATTGACAAATTATTCAATAAATTTGTTATTTCATTATCTGATGTCGGTACTTTGGTTCAAAAAATCGACAACATTAGAGAAGTACTAAATCCAAATATTGTTAAAGTTACTCTCAGAACCGATAATGTTGCATTGTATTTTTCGAGAAGTCCCATACCTTATATCAGAGACATCAATTTACAAAGCTGGCAAGAAAATCATGTTTTTTGGAAGCACATTGGAATTTATGCTTACAAAGCTTTTGCTTTGGAGAAGTTTTGTGAACTACCACAATCCACTCTCGAAATTGCTGAGAATTTGGAGCAACTTCGTTTATTAGAAAATGGATTTAAGTTTCAATGTATCCAAACAAACAGCAAATTAATAAGTATTGATAGACCAGAAGATGTAACTGAAGTCGAAAAATATCTTTAGTTCTTTATCATCAAGTAATTGAATTTCATTTAATCAACTCAGTTTTATTGATTAATATTTGTTATCATTA
>JBDNHS010000608.1:0-4161 GCA_041688685.1 Kapaibacterium sp. (SeqCode) | reverse complement strand
TAATAATTATAAAATATGAATAATTTCAAAATAGTCTTATTTTAGAGATAATTATTTGATGTATTGAAATATAAAATAATAATATAATTAGAGATATTATATTAAGCTCATTTTTTTCTTCTTTTCACAAAATATAAAAAATACAATTATTTAAGGCAGATATGTTAATAATCGTTGGAATGGTTGTTGTTTTTGCGAGTATGTTAGGTGGGTATGTACTTCACCATGGTAACTTACTTGTATTATTACAATGGACTGAGTTCTTAATTATTGGTGGAGTGGCGATTGGTTCGATGTTAGTTGCTCATCCAATATATGTAATTAAGGGCATAATTTCTGGAATGATGCACGCATTAAAGGGTAATCACATAACAAAAGAATCTTATCTTGAATTATTAAAACTGCAATACGAATTATTCCAATTTGCCAAAAGAGAAGGTTTGATTGCTTTGGAACCTCACGTAGAAAATCCATCAAGTTCATCGATAATATCTAAATATACAAATTTCGCAAATAATCATCATGCTTTGGTATTATTATGTGATACACTCAAAGTAGTATTATCAGGTGGTGTACCGGCACACGATTTGGAAGAATTGATAAGTTTGGACTTAGATGCATTACACGAAGAAGAGCATAATGTAACTGCTGCCTTAACTATGGTATCAGATGCCTTCCCTGGTATTGGTATTGTTGCTGCGGTATTAGGTGTAATTATCACGATGGGTTCAATTAATGCGGGAGCAGATGCAGTAGGTGCAAACGTTGCTGCAGCCTTAGTTGGTACGTTTTTGGGTATTTTGTTGTCTTATGGTATAGCCGGTCCAATTGCCAAAAGTATTGAATATGTACATTATCACGAATCAAAATATTTAAGTTGTATTAAAGCTTCAATAGTTTCATTTGCTAAGGGAGCGCCTGCTGCAGTAGCAATTGAATTTGGTCGTCGATCAATACCACCAGAATTTAGACCTACATTTAGTGAAACTGAAATAGCTGTAAAAGGATAATTTTACAAAATCCTTTTATTAATTTTGATTAACTTAGTTAAATAATAAATATTAATAAATAATTCAAACAAATAAACAACAATAAATGGCAGACGGCGGAAGCAAAAAATCAGGTGAACAGCCTATAATAATCAAAAAAATCATCAAAGGTGGTCACGGTCATCATGGTGGTGCTTGGAAAGTTGCTTATGCCGATTTCGTAACTGCTATGATGGCATTTTTTATTGTAATGTGGATTTTGGCTGCCTCTTCATCGGTCAAAGAAACAATTGTGGCTTATTTTGATGATCCAGGTGCTTTTTCATTTGTAACAGGCAAAATGGCAGTCCCACTTGATTTGGGATTAAAACCTATCCCTGGAAGACGTATGGGGGAAGAATCTGGTGAAGGTGCTGCTGGTGAGTCAGAATTGGAATTTAGCGGTAAATTAGATGAAAATGCACAAAGTGAATTGATAAAAGAAATTAAGGAAATGGCAGTTAAAGACAGTATTGAAAATGCTGAACAGCTAAAACAAGTTGGTAAAACTCTTGAAGAATCGATAGAACAACAAATTAAAGAAAATAAAGAAAATGCTGAATTATTAAATTCTATCAAATTCAATTATACTGAGGAAGGGTTAGAAATAAATTTGGTCGAGACAAGAGAAAATTTATTTTTCAAAACTGGTAGTTCTGATTTTAATGTAGCATCATTGAAATTGATAGATAAATTGGGTAAAGAATTAGGTAAGATGCCTAATTCAATAGAGGTGGAAGGTCACACAGATAGCAAAGCTTATAAAAATGTATATGGATATACAAATTGGGAACTATCGGCTGACAGAGCTAATACAGCAAGAAGAGAACTTGAAAAAAGAGGACTATGGGAAGGTCAAATTAAAAGAGTTTCGGGGTATGCAGACAAAAAATTATTATATCCCAATAATCCTTTTGATGACAAAAATAGAAGAGTAACATTATTCGTGAGATTTATGCAAACAGAAGATATAGTCAAAGAATATACCTCTCAATATGATATATCCGGTGAAGAAATAAAAACCAGCAGCGATAAAAAAGAGAAGAAGTAAATTAAGCTAAAAAATAAATATTAAGCTAAAAATAAAATAAATTCTTGATTATTTAGTGTAATATAAAAAATTACTTTAGAAATATTTTTGATTTTATTCAATCCTCACAAAATTTTAAAATTTATATTATGAATGAGTTAAATAATTTTTTGATAATAAATAATAATGATGAAGAAACATCAGTATTAACCAAAATGATTGCTCATTTATTTCCAATCAATACAATTCAATTTACTGATAATTCAGATGATGCACTTAATCTAATAATTGATGGCTCACAACATAAAATTATAATCTTGAGTGATGAAATTAAAGATTTCAATTATGATAATTTTATTGAAATTGTAAAAAACAAACCTGAATTCAAAAATATATTTTTAATTTTATTGACTGAAAATGATGATTACGATTATTTAGATGATCATTTAAAATTAGGATTTGATGATATTTATTTAAAGCCTATAAAGTTAGGTTACTTTACAACAAGAATAAACATTTCAATTAGAATATTTAAGCAAAAATATTCAATTAGTAAAGAAAATTTTATTCTTAACAAATTAAGCAAAGAGTTAGAAAAAGATTTTGAGGATATGATAAAATTATCATCAAAATTTATGCATTCCAGACTTCCCTTAGCATTCGATATTCTAAATAGAGTAGCGGAAGCATCATCTTGGATTTCAGAACAATTCCCAAATATTGATGAATTAGACAAAAAAGAAATTAGGATTGCTTCCAATTTGTGCTTGATAGGTAAATCATACCTACCGGATAATTTGATTAACGAAAAAGTATTAGTAAATGGAAGACTATTTAATCCTTTGATGAGCCAAGTACCACAAATTTCCAAAGAAATATTCAAGGATTTAGAAAGATTCGCTTCTATTTCACACATTATTTATCACATTTATGAAAACTTAGATGGTTCTGGTATTCCGGGTCATTTATCTGCTTGGAATATACCACTTGGGTCAAGAATTATAAGAGTTTGTTTAGATTTTGAAGAAATGTTAATAGAGGGTAAAACTCAAGAAGAAATTATAAATATATTAGAATCTAGTTCGAAAAGACTTTATGATAATAGAGTGGTTTATTTGTTCCAACAATTTCTAAGAACGAACAAAAGGATTTATGACTTTGACCCAAATGAACACCCAATAAAATTAACTGAATTGAAAGAAAATATGATAATTAGCAGAGATATTTATACAACTTCAAGTATAAAAATCATCTCCAAAGGTACAGTAATTAACCAAAAAATTATTGATATTGTATTTTCTCACATCGCAAATGACCCTATTCTTGGTTTTATTTTTATTAAAAATTAGATGAAAATTCTAATAATAAATTCAATTAATTAATAAAATTTAATCTTACATCTCAAAATTACAAATAATTAGCTAGGTCATAATTTTTAGACTTAGATTATTTGCTTAATAATTTTACACTAAATTTTATTTTCCACGTCTCAACATAATCATTTATTTTTATAAAATGATATGAGTATTTTAATATATAATTGTAAAATTAAACAATTTTTATACTAATAGACTTTAATTAAATGAAATCAATTTTTCAATAAATTTCTGATATGGCAAAATTAAATCCAAAATCAATCAAAAGACCACTACCTTATTTATTAGAGGCGGAATGGAACGATTTTAAGGGCGTAATTTCATTAGAGAATTTGCGTAAAGAATGCCCTTGTGCAGAGTGCACTGGCGAATCTATTGGAAATATTGTTTACTCAAGACCAAAAGAAGTCAAAAATGAACCAGGTGCTTTTGATTTGGTGAATTTAAAACCAATTGGTAACTATGCAATAGCTGCCGCTTGGGCGAATGGACATCAAACAGGAATTTACACTTGGGAAAAATTCAGATTAATTTTTGAAAAATATAATTTAGATGAAAACAGTTTGATGGAATTAGCAGAAAAAAATAAAAAGAATGCAAAGAAAATTCAGCTAAGTGTTTTAAAATAGACTACTAAAATAATGTTATGGAATTAAAGACAAAAATATTAAAGTTAATAGAATCTCCTGAAGTATATTCGGATACTGAAAAAATTGAGTTATTGAAT
>JBDNHS010000607.1:0-3523 GCA_041688685.1 Kapaibacterium sp. (SeqCode) | reverse complement strand
TGGTTCTATATGATTCTTTTTAATATGTTTATTATATTCAAAAATCCAATGATCGTACAAATGTTCTGGTACAATAATTAGATTCAAGCTTGGTGATAATCCACATAAAGTAAGAATTTCTAATGTTTTTCCCAGTCCGGGACTATTGCAAAGACATCCTCCGCAAAAACTATTTAATGTACCCGAATAATTATTAATCGTTCGTCTTGGAACAAAGGTACATATATTCTTATTATCAGAATTTTTATCAAATACACATTGAAGTTTTTTACCCCAATTTACCACTCGCTTATCATCAAGAATAAATTTTCTTGTCTGGTATTCCTGTTCTCGTTGTTGCATGAAATATACATCTGCCTTTTGATAATAATACAAATTAAAATTTAAAAAGTCTGGTTGTTCAATCATCTTTTGTGTCATGTAATTTGTATTGGACTTTGATATTCTAGTAGAAATCTCCATATTTTCATCTGATTTATTTGAAAGATTATTCATTTCTTCAAAATCATATTTTTGTTGAGTTTTTAAATATTGGATAAAATGTATATTTTCTTGTGATTGGTCCAATGCAATATTATGAGTATAAATTGTCTTGAATTCTTCTGTGACTTTAGAAATTTCAATTCGAATTACAATAATAAAATGATTATAACATATTTCTGTATTTGTTTTATTGACAAAATTAATGACATAATATTTAATAGCATCATGCGGAATTAATGTTTGTCTTAATATTAACACATAATTACTTGTCCAATTTGCTTTTTTTAAAAATTCAAGTGCATCGTCGTTAGTTAGAATAAATGAATCTTTAATTTTTGTTTTAAAGTCGGTGTGGTCATAACTATAATTTGATTTAATATAATCAAAAGTCTTGTACAAACTGTCATCTTTGATTATTGATATAATTTTGTGTTTTTTCATTAAATATTGAAGATTATGATTTTCGGGATGTACTTCGTTTCTTTCTACATAATATACCAGATTATCATCTATATTGTCCAAAGTTGACATAGTACTATATTATTAGTATAAATTGAATTATATTTATAGTAAAACCATTATTATATATATATTTTTCAATTTTTTTTATTATATAAAAATGTACTGACACAATTAATATAAACGCTACTAAAGACTATCAATCCTATAATATATCAATTACTTTTTCTATATAAATACCATATAGTACTGACACAATTAATATAAACACTACTAAAGACTATCAATCCTATAATATATCAATTACTTTTTCTATATAAATACCATATACCGCGGACTATCAATTCTAAGCCACTAGCGTTTATATTAATATAAGACGGTAGTACTGACACAATTAATATAAGACTGTATAAATCAATTGAATTTAATGCAATAACTTCATATTTTAATTATATAATTAAAATAATATATTTTACAAATTAATTTTTAATCCAGATGTTCATTATTAATAAATGAATATAAACCCCGATACAAATGGTCAAATATAACAAAGCCCACGCCCATATTAATAAAACTTAGACTACATCGCATTATTAATCCTGTCATTAAACTTGATGGATTTTCAAGTGCTAATTTAACCAATGTTATTTTTTTAACATGTGTAGGTTTATTATTTGCTTTATGTCTTTGTCGTTCGGTTTTAATAACGTCAAGTGGATGAGATATAATACTACCAACTAATCCACCGATAGCTCCAGCTAAAAATCCATTATCTTTTCCATAAGTTTTAACAGAATAAGCAACTGGAATTGCAAATAAAATATTTCTTCCAAGTAAATAACCAAATCCTTGGTATAAATTATTTATTTTTATATCAGATGAACCTGACATTAGTTTTATTTTTGCTACTTCAATTGGATTGTCTATAATTGATTGGAGAAATCCGGTAATAAATCCTGGAATTAAATTAATAGTCAATTTTGATATAGAATTTGGCATATATTTATTTAAATTATTTTCTAAATGCGATTTATTATGAATAACATAATCAGAACTAATGGTCATTGAAGACCAATACATTAATCTCATTGGAACAATTCCTACAAGTCTTGGTAAAATACCCAAATAAAATCCATTTAGTTTTTTAGTTTTATAAATATTATTAATTCCTAATATTATGCTGGGTTTGGGGCTGAGATTAAAACATGATATATTAGATTTAGAATTATTAAAAGTCATAATTTGCATTTCAGTTTTAACTCGGTCAAGAGGATGAGAAATGCAAACTTCTAATATTCCAGAAAAAGAACTGGCAATATGCATACAATCGGTTTTTGACATGTGATATTATAACTAATTAATAACTATTTTATATAAATATAATTAAATTATGTATAAAAATCAATTTTATTTATATAAAATAGTTTTAGTAATATAATCTAATTATTTAATTCAAAATTTTCTATTTTCTCTATTACTTTATTAATATTTGTTATAATAAGTTGGTCGCCATTGTAAGTAAATTTTAAATTTAATAATCCCTTTTTTGATTTTTTTAATAAATTAATATATTTATTAATGTCTATGGTATTGTCTAATTGTTTATGTAGATTAAATTGTGTTATCGAAACATCAATTAATTCATTTAATGCTGTAATAGTTTCTGTTCTTCCTTGATTATAATACCATCTTGAAACTATGGGAATATACGAATTATCAATTTTAAATTCAAAATTAAGTTTTGGTAATTCATTGTTAATTTTATTTATTGCATTTAAAAATATTTTTTGATTCGGCAGTATTTTGGATAAAAACTTTAAATTTGACAAAATTAAAAAATCATCCGATGTTATATTGTAAATATTTTTAGTAGATGATATATTCCCAGACTCTACATTTGACTCATTCACATACTCTAAATTTGACTCATTTCCAGACTCTAAATTTGACTCATTCCCAGACTCTAAATTTGATTTTTGATTTGATAAAGTTTTTGCTAAATGTATGATACTATTGGGATTAGATATAAATTCAGAATCATATTCATCTTCATCTTCAATATTATTATTAGTTTTGGATTTGATTATATTATTTGTGTTATATTTTTCGTACATTAATTCAGCAATAATACTATTTTTACAATAAGAATTTTTTTTTAAATTATGATTAATTATAGAATTAATTAATGAATTATCCATATTATTTTGTCTTGGTGTAAATTTTATGGAATTTCCACTTTCTACAGAATCCATTGAATTTGTTGATGTAAATGAATCCATATTTCGTATTAAATCTTCTGTTTTTATAGAATCAGTTGTTTTTATAGAATCACTTGTTTTTATAGAATCACTTGTTTTTATAGAATCATTTGTTTTTATAGAATCACTTGTTTTTATAGAATCACTTGTTTTTATAGAATCACTTGTTTTTATAGAATCACTTGTTTTTATAGAATCAAATATAAATGGTGGGATAATAATATTATCATTTATTCCGTTATTAAAAACATAATTTTCTGCAAATAACATTGATTGTTTTTTTTTACTAATTTCATTCATTATTATTTTACTAATAAGACCTT
>JBDNHS010000606.1:0-3074 GCA_041688685.1 Kapaibacterium sp. (SeqCode) | reverse complement strand
TGTAAAAACTGCCCTATTGCGTATTAACTCAAAAGTATTTATCCGTTGTGCATAGATAGACCACAACACATTGTTTATCGAAAATAAAACAACACTGGTTAATAAATAAATCATAAAACAAATATATTAAAAGTGAACACTATATGAACACATAAATTGTGTTTTTTTAAATAATATTGTAAAAGTGTTAGAAATTAACAATATGAGCTCAATTACAGACAAACCAATCAGTAAAAAAGGAGAGGACCTTCTGAAAGTAGAAAAATACAGCAAAGCTTTATCTAATTTTATTACAAGGAGTGATACTCCGATAACTATTGGGCTACAAGGCGAATGGGGCACTGGTAAAACTTCCTTAATGTCCTTACTACTTGAAGATTTCAACACTATGAACATTGCTTGCTCATGGGTAAACACATGGGAATATAGCATGTTTAAAGGTGCTAATGAGACGACGCCTGGCGTCTTGAGAGGAATGTTAGAAAAATTAAAGGAAGCATGCCAAGCGAGAGGAATATGGACTTTACAAGATGAAAGTCAAGAAAAGTTTAAAAAAGCAGCACGGTTTTTAGGAGGTCTTGCGAATCAAATTATTGCAAGCCAAATAGGTATTAATGTTAAAGAAGCTACCGAAGGTATAAATCGCGAATCGACAACAAATGCAGAAATTGCACAAATAAAAGCATTAATTACTAGTATTATTAATGATTTAATAGACGACCCGAAGAACCCCGTAAAGAAAGTAGTTTTTTTTGTAGACGACTTAGATAGAATTCCACCTGGAGATGCTGTTGAAGTACTGGAAGCATTAAAAAATATTTTCGATATTCCTAATTGCGTTTTCATTCTTGCCATCGATTATGATGTAGTAGTAAAAGGTTTAGAAAGCAAATTTGGACCAAAAACAGAAGAAAATGAAAGAGAATTTCGTTCCTTTTTTGATAAAATCATACAAGTGCCATTTTCAATGCCTGTTGGAACTTATGATATTGAAAATTTCTTGGTACAAAAGTTATCGAGTTTAAATATTACTATATCCGATGAAAATAAAGAAATTTATACAAAAACAGTAAAACATACCATAGGCTACAATCCGAGAAGTTTGAAGCGGTATTTGAATTCATTTAGCTTAATAAATCATCTCAAAGAACTAGATGAAGATGAAGATACAGAAGACGAGACCTACATGTTGTTTGCAATTCTTGGAATTCAAATTTCCTACCCTAAATTATTTAGACTAATGACCCAACTTCCTGATTTTACAAAATGGAACAAAGGATTTGCCAATAAATTTGGAGTAGAATGGGAATCTGTAAAAGAGAAACTTGAAAAGTACGGCGATAATGATTTGATTGATGAAGAATGGGAACAAGTATGTTGGGGATTTTGCCAAACCGACACGTACTTAAGATCACGGGCTTTTTCAGCATTGGAATTAATGAATTTATTAAAAGTCAAGTATGGTGAAAATTTAGAGAATCAAATTGAAAAAGCTATGATGTTTGCAGCTATCACAAGTGTTGATGATGATATGGCAACCAAACAGGCAGTACAAAAAGTAGGAGGAAAAACTATCTATAATGGAATAGATACAAAAATTTTGCAATTAAAAGAGGAGGGATATTCTGCTGATGCGATTGAGAATTGGACTATATTTTGGGCTATTTTGAGTGATAAAGAACAGAGTAATCCAAAATTCAGAATTTCATTTGCTAAAAGTGGGTGCAGCTTTAATGATGATTCAAAGGGAAATAAAAAACAAATTTTTTATTGTGATAATCCCCAGAAGACAAATTTAGGAATGAAGGTAAATTTGAAAAGTAATTCTGGTATTGTAAAAAAATGTTATGAAACCTATAGTGTACAATACAACCTTACCGAATTAGATTCGTTTTTCATATCCAAAGAAAATGATTTGATATTAGGTCCTTTATTATTTGAAGCTTTAGGTAAAGACAAGTACAGAAATTTACTAACAGATATTGCTAAAGAAATTAATTAAAACGATAATATGTTTGATAATTTAACTGTTTCGAAACTGGGTTATTACGTCTATGCTCTACTTAATCCATTGACTAATAAAGTCTTTTATATTGGTAAAGGTATAGGTAATAGGGCATTTGATCATAAACAAGAAGTTCTTAAAAATCATAGTGATTTTGATTCTTTAAAAAAAACTGAGATAAAAGAAATTTTATATCAAAACATAGATATACAGCATTTAATTATCCGTCATGGACTTACTGAAAATGAAGCATTTTTATTAGAATCTACACTTATTGATTATCATAATACTTTTATTTCTAAACTGACCAATGAAGTTGCAGGACACGATAGTAGCTTTTATGGCATAAAGACAGCAGATGAACTTATTAGACAATACAATGCGCCAAGACTAGAAGGGCTATTGCATAATGTAATTATAATTAATATAAATAAACGGTATGCAAAAGCAAAAAATTCAAATAATGCTATTTATGAGGCTACTAAAGAATCTTGGGTCATTAGCGAAGATCGAACCAAATCTTTAGAATATGCTTTATCTGAATATCAAGGAATAATAATTGGTGTTTTTAAAATTGACAAATGGTATTCTATAAAAACGAATGACACTAAAATTAATAAAAGGTGGGGCTTTGATGGCGTAGAAGCACAACCTGATATAAAAAATCTTTATTTTAATAAATCTATTATGCATGTTAAGAAAAAAGGGGCCGCAAACCCTATTCGATATAATCTTTAAAATTTGTTAATTATGAAATTACTTGAAAAACTATCTGATTCAGACCGTAAAACACTTCAAAATGGTGTGATTGAAGTACAAGGAAAAGCAATGAACAGAACTGCCTTAGGTGTTGTAGATGCAATGCTTCAGTTATATCCTCGTGCTACATTTGAAGAACTAAAAGCAATGCTGCCAGATTCTATAAATCCTGCAGCTCCTAAAAATTACAAATCGCTATTCAAACCCTATACTGATAAAATGTATGGAGTCATTCAGCCAGGATCTATTCGCAAAGAATGTGAAGAAAATGAAGTAGATATTAATGCATCTCATTTTACAGGTGATAATG
>JBDNHS010000605.1:0-7616 GCA_041688685.1 Kapaibacterium sp. (SeqCode) | reverse complement strand
TTGAAATATAAATATAATTGAACTACAGCCCGTTGAGAGACCACATATTGTATCATTTCTGGCTTAGGTTTGTTATTTTCGGTTGTAATGATTTCAATTTGGTCACCATTTTGTAATTTGTAAGAAATATCTTTAACTACCCCATTTACTTTCGCAGAAATACATCTAAAACCATCTTCAATAGATTTATTATATGCAAAGTCTAAAACCGAAGCACCTTTTGGCAATTTTATAGGATTTCCAAGTTTATTGTATACATTTAATTCACTATCAAATAAATTAATTTTAATAGATTCCCAGATGATTGGTGTTGCATTTTCTTCGTTATTTTCAATGACATCTTGCATCCAAGCACCCCAAAGTTCGATTTCTTCTTCGGATATACCTAAAGATCTTTTTCTACCTGTAGTCAAGTTGTATTGTGAAGCGAATCCCTCTTCGGAGATTTTTTCCATTTCGGCAGTTCGGATAATTATCTCAACTCTTTTTCCATCAGGACCTATAACTTCCGAGATTAATGTTTTGTACCAGTCCAATTTTGAATTTGAAATATAATCCAAAAAAGTAATAGAACTAAATGCGTTTACCAAAACCCCGTGAGCTCTATAACATTCAGAAATATCATCAGAATCAATTATTATCACAACAGAATAAAAATTATCAATATCATTTAGAAATTTACCATCTTGCATCATAATGAAAATTTCATACTCGTGTTTGTGTATTATTGAAAGAGTATGTTTTATATTATGAATATTTAAATTTTTTTCAATATGAGACATAAAATTCTGAATATAATGAATAAAATCTCTTCTTTTTTCATTCAATGCTTGTCTTATTGCTTCATAAACGGGCTTATCTGAAAAATAAAAGGATAAGTTCTCTAATTCCATTTTAATTTTATTTAGACCTAATCTATGAGCGAGGGGAGTATAAAAATTCAAAGTTTCAATTGCAATATCTTTTTGTCTATCTGGTCTTAAATAATGTAATGTTCTGATATTATGTAATCTATCAGCTAATTTAATTAAGACGACTCTTACATCTCTAATTAAAGCAAGAAATAATTTTCGGTATGTTGCAGTTTTACTAACAATTTTATTCATTTCCTCGTGTCTAATTTTCGTAACTGCATCGACAATAATTGCTACTTCTTTTCCAAATTCTTCTTCTATATGGTGTACTTTTATTCCTTCAACATCTTCAATTACATCGTGCAATAATGCTGCAGCAATTGTGGGCGAATCTATATTTGGAAATTCATTAAGTAAAATTAAAGAGACATTAAGAGGATGAGTATAATAGGGTACGCCAGATTTACGTAAAACACCATTATGATGTTTGTAACAATACCAAAAAGATTTTTCAATTAAATCTTTATCTAAGTTATGTATATTTTCTTTAGCAATTTGGATTAAATAATTCAAATCTTCTTCTGGATTTAAACCAAAATTGCTGTTTTCTTCATATTCAAAATCAAAAAAGGATTCCATATATCGAACTATTTTGTTTGTTTGTTGTTTATTATAATATAAATATAACAAAAATATTTTTTGTTATAATATAATATTTGCATAAATTGTGTTATTCATTATTTATAACTAAATTTGGAATTACAAAAACATAAAAATGATTTTTTGTTTTTATAGAAAACAACTTACAAATTAAGTAATAAATAATATTTTTTTCTAACATTTTCAATAAGAAAAAGTAATGCCAAAAGTAAATAATAAAAATAATAGTCTAAAATTAGAAGAAAAATTAATGAAAATCGAAACTATAATAGAAGAATTGGATAAAAACGATTTAGCTTTAGATGATTTGATTAATAATTATGAAGAAGGAATGAATTTAGCAAATTCAGTTCGCAGTGAACTCTCGGTTATGGAACAAAAAATTATTGAAATAAATAAGAACCTAAATTCTGAAATATAAATTCATTAATTTGTGACAAAAATTTATAATAATTTTAATTTTAAAGATATGAAAACATATCCCTCCATAAATTAATTATCAAACAAACATAAAATAACTTAAAGAGATAAAATCATTAAATGAAAGAAAATTTAGAGAATTTTCAAGAAAGTGAAGAAGCAACAGAACGAGTGGAAACAAAGGAACCCGAAATGGGGTTTTGGCAACATTTAGAAGAATTAAGAAATAGAATTATTTTTGGATTTATTGCTTTATTGGTTGGTTGCATAATTTCTGCATATTATATTGAACCAATAATGAATTATATATTACTTATGCCAGCCCAAAAATCTGGCATAGAATTACAAAATCTAAAAGTATTTGGTAAACCGATGCTTTATTTCAAAGTCATTGTTCTTAGTGGATTTATTATATCAATGCCATTTTTGTTATATCAGATTTGGAAGTTTATTGAACCTGCATTATATATAAATGAAAAAAGTTGGGCTAGAAAAATAACTTTTTTCACTACATTTTGTTTCTTGTGTGGAATATCATTTGCATACTTTGTTATGATACCATCAATGTTAGCATTTTCAGCTTCATTTGGAGCAGGAGATAATATTAAAAATACAATTGACATTAATGAATATTGGAGTTTTTTGATGTTGATGATTATAACAGCAGGTATATTTTTTGAGATGCCAATGGTATCATTTATATTATCAAGAATTGGGATTTTAACTCCTAAAATACTTAGAAAATATTGGCGACATTCAGCAATTGTAATACTTGTTTTGGCTGCTATATTGACGCCAAGTCCTGATCCATTTAATCAACTAATAGTTGCAGTACCGATTTATGTTTTGTATGAACTTAGTATTTTAGTTTCTAAATTTGCAACAAAAAAATATATAAATGATTAAGTAATTAGAATTTTTATATTTTAAGCACATACACTTTTTTATTATAATCAATGAATATAAACCAAATAATAATACCAATTGAAAAAGAGTTAGAAGAATTTAATAATTATTTCAAAAAAACAATGTCAACAAAGGTTTCATTGTTAGAGTTAATTATAAGATACTTAACTAAGAAAAAAGGTAAACAAGTCAGACCTGCTTTGGTATTACTAACAGCTAAAATGATTGGTGAAATTGATAAAAGAACATTTATTGGTGCATCAATGGTAGAACTACTCCATACAGCAACATTAATACACGATGATGTTGTTGATCAGGCAAGTGAAAGAAGAGGAATGGCTTCAATTAATGTAGCTTGGAATAATAAAATATCAGTTTTAGTTGGTGATTACTTGCTTTCTAAGGGGCTTCTTATCGCAGTAAGAGACCAGGAATATAGTTTTCTAGATACTACTGCAAATGCTGTACAAAGAATGAGTGAAGGTGAACTATTAGGAATCGAAAGAAGTAAAAAAATTGACATCACCGAAGAAATTTATTACCAAATAGTTTCTGGCAAAACGGCTTCATTAATGTCTTCTTGTTGTGAGATTGGTGCATTGAGTGTTAGTCATAATCCTGATGATCATCTGAATATGAGAAATTATGGAGAAATGGTTGGAATTGCATTTCAAATAAAAGATGATGTATTGGATTATACTTCTAAAACAAGAACTTTAGGAAAACCAGCAGGTAATGATATTAGAGAGGGGAAAGTTACTCTTCCGATGATATTTGCACTTAAAAACTCTAATAAATCAGAAGTTTCAAAAATTACTAAATTACTGAAAAACGAAAACAATACAAATAATGAAGTAAAATATGTAATTGATTTTGTAACTCAAAACGGTGGAATTAATTACGCAGAATTGGAAGCGAAAAAATACTCCGAATTAGCAATTCAAAATATTATCCATTACAAAGAATCTGAATCAAAAACATCACTATTAAAATTTGCACAGTTTGTTGTAGACAGAGACAAGTAGATTTCGATTGTCAAAAAGAACTTAAATTTACTATTTGTTTCTTTTGGTAAATAAATTTGACAATTTGTCAAATTTTATTCCTTTTGCCTTTTCTAAAACTTCTTCTTTACTTAAACTAAATATATTTTCATCAACAGGAAATTTATCATTTGAAATGGAATCGAAAATGTCTGAACTTTCTAAATCTTCATTATAAAGTTTAGAAATGTTTTTCAGTTCTTCAATTGTTTCTATTTAATCAAAATTATTAAAATTTTCTAAATTCAGATTTTCATTATTATTTTTTACTGATTTTAGATTATTTAACAGATCTTTGTTAATTTCTAAATCATCAAATTTGTTTTCATTATCTTTATCATTACTCAATTCATCTAAGAAATCAAAACCATCTTCAATTTCTGGATTTTCTATAAAGTTAGCATCGGCAGGAAGATTCTTAATTTTATTCAATAAATTATGATTATTCAAATTTAATTGTCTTTCTTTTTCTATATCTTTAAAATCATTCATATTATTATCTATCAAATTCTCTTTTACTTCATTATCATTATTTTCATCATCTTTATTTATAAAATAATTCTCATCAATATAATCATCATTATAAATATCAAATTCATCTTTCGAAGAGTTAGATAAATTTTTAAGTTTATTCAACAGATAACTTTCTTCCTTAATATTGAAATTATCGAAATCATTAAGATTATCATTTTCCTCTGAATCTTTTAAATCTTCTACTTTATTTTTTTTATCATTATAATTTTCAAAATTAACTGCGAAATCGTCAAAATCATTATTTTTTGAAGATTTGGACATTTTAGCAAATTTGGATAAAATATCATTTTCAGAAAAAGAAATTTCAAAATCATCTAAATCATTTTCACTATTAGATTTTGTTCTATTTATGGATTCATTATTATATTCGTGGTTAAAATCATTTGAGTAAACATTATCTTCATCATCAAAGTTTTCTTTGCCGAAAGCTTTTGGTGTATAAAGTTTTTTACTCATAGAAATTATTTCGTCATCTGGTAAAGTTGACAAAATTTCATATTTTTCTAAAAGATTTTTGAAATCAGAATTTGATAAACAAGCACAGTGGAAATATAATAATGCAAGTTCATAATTTGATAATTGTGCGTGCAACAATTCTAAATAAAATTTTGATTTTTCAACATCTTCTAAATTATCTACAAAATATAAAATGTTATATAAATTTCTAAAATAGTGACCTAAATCTGCTTGATATTCATCATAAAATTGTCTGTATGAATTATCTACAATTTTTTGAATAATTGAGATGCTTAGTTCTCCACTCATTAAAATTTCTAGCTGAGTATTAAAAAATCTTTTATAAATATCGTAATACTCTACAAATGATTTTCTACCAGTAATTTGTCTGATTTTATTTGTTCCAGTAACAAAATCCAAATCATTAATTTCTAGTATAATGGAAGTTATAATATCATTATGAAATTTTAATAATTGAAAATAGGTATTTTCGTATTGTTGTTTTGATTGTATATCAGATTGCTTTCTAAATTCAACAGTTTGTTTTACGACCTCATCAATTTGTCTGACTAATAGATTTCTTTGTTCTTCAATATCTTTTTGTTGACTTGCCAAAGAAGCATAAAACAACAAACCCCCTGCCAAAGCCCATAAAGAACCAACAAACCCACCAATAAGTTCAGAATATTCATTTATACTATGCGTTTCATCATCAAAGAACTCACTAAAACTACTAGAAAAAAATACTATTATAATAGCCACAATACCTATTACAATAAATACAATAGCTAATAACTCAAATGGATCTACTCCACTATACCATTTTTTTATTTTATCAATAATGAACATTTTGAATTAAATTATTGTTGTTTGTCAAATTAAGTAGTAATCAAAAAATATTTCTGAAATTTAAGATATTATCGGTAATTATTCATAATATTTTAATTTAAAATTTAAATTAATACAAAAAACTATGATTTAAAAATTATAATTAAAATTTGAATGAATAATTCAAAAAAATATAATTAATTTTGAACTTAATTTAAAAACAAAATAAATAAAAATAATGAAAGTTTTGAAATTTGGTGGAACTTCTGTTAAAAACTCGGAATCAATTCACAGAGTTTATGAAATAATTAAAAATCAAATTAATAATAATGAAGAACTTTTAATTGTCGTTTCAGCTATGTCAGGTATTACAGATTTGTTTTTAAAAGTTTCAGAAACTAATGATGAAAAAGAATTGTCAGAAAGTTTAAATGCTATTAAATTAATTCATTTGAATGAAGTTGAAAAATTAAATTTAGGTGAAGATGTAGTAAATTATATCAATAAAGAGTTTATTTCACTTGATTCATATTTTGAAAATAATTATAAGGATTTTAACAAAAAAGCTCATTATGATAGAATAGTAAGTCTTGGTGAAGTTCTTAATTCATTTATAATTAATGCTTATTTTAGCAAAATGGGACTTGACTCTATTCATTTGGATTCTAGAAAACTAATTATTACTGATAATGAATTTGGTGCAGCAAATGTGATTTTCGACATTACTGAAGATAAAATAACTAATGAAATTAATAATCATAAAAATAGAGCAAAAGACAAAAACAAATTACAAAATATATTTGTATGTGGAGGTTTCATCTCTTCTTCTATTGACAATAAATATACTACTTTAGGTAGAGGTGGGTCTGATTTTACTGGTGCAATATATGCATCAGTGTTAAATGCAAACTCTTTGGAAGTTTGGACTGATGTTGATGGTATTTTGACTTGTGACCCAAAATTAATTAAAAATGCGAAATTGATTAAACATTTATCTTATTTGGAGGCAGCAGAATTAGCATACTTTGGTGCAAAGGTATTACATCCCAAAACTATTTTGCCTGCAGTCAAAAAAAATATTCCAGTAATAGTTAAAAACACATTTAATCCGGATAATTATGGAACTGCAATTTATGATAAAGAAAATAATCCTAAAAGAATAAAAGCAATTGCTTTTAGAAAAAATATAATACTAATTAATGTTATTTCAAATAGAATGTTAGGTGCTTATGGGTTTTTAAATAATGTTTTTGAAATTTTCAAAAAATATAAATCTTCAGTTGATTTGGTCGCAACCTCTGAGGTAAGTATATCTTTAACAATAGATAATTCAGAGAATTTAAATAATATAATTGATGAATTAAAAACATTTTCTGAAGTAACTTTTACCAAAGAGAATGCTATTGTTTCAATCATAGGCGAAGGAATTAAAAAAACATCAGGAATAGCAGCAAGATTTTTTGGTGTTTTAAGTGATATTAATATTTCAATGGTGAGTGTCGGAGCATCTGAGGTAAATTTAAGTATTGTACTAAATCAAGAGGATTTAGAAATTTGCGTAAAAAAATTACATAACGAGTTTTTTGAAAAAGAAGTATTGGATAATGAAGTTTTTTCAAATCTTTAAATATACAATGATATTAAGATTAGAATTTTAGATATTAAATTAATAAAATAAATAAATTGAGAAATAAATGAATAAAATTGGCGAAGTAGATATAAAAGAATTGGCGGAAAATTATGGTACACCACTCTATGTGTATGATAAGAATAAAATTATAGAAAATTATAATAAATTAAAATCTGCTTTTATTACTAATTATGATAAAACAAAAATCCATTTTTCTGTCAAATCAAATAGTAATATTCATATACTTAGAATATTTAAAGAATTAGGGGCAGGAGCTGATTGCTC
>JBDNHS010000604.1:0-5307 GCA_041688685.1 Kapaibacterium sp. (SeqCode) | reverse complement strand
TAATGAAATTAATGAAATTAAAACATTTTGCCCTTGTTTTTCTTGTATTTGTCTCTTTATTAAATGCACAAACCAAAAAAAACAACAACAATAAAAATGGTATTAAAACAAATAATACAAATTATACAAATAAAGATACTACCATTAAAGATACCACACAAAAAGTTATTATTAATCCAAAAGTTTATAATAATCCTTTTGATTTTGAAAAAAACGAAATGATAGATACAATGTACGCTTATTACAAATTCGAAAAGGGTGATACATTGGAATACCTTATACATTCTGCAGATTCAATTACTATTGATTTTGAAGAACCATTACTTAAATTAAGATATGAAAGAATTGTTGTAGTATGTGATTCGGTTGGTAAAAACAACCACTTTTATTTGACATATTTCCTCAAAAATTTTATTGGGAAAGAAAATAAAGGTGCAGTAAAAAATGTAGATAGAATGGAATCTAATTGGCAAAACAAAAGAGTATTTTTGGAGATAGATAGCCTGGGCAACAGATACAACAACTATGTAATTGATTCAAATGAAGTCTCAATTACTCCAGGTGGAAGTTTTCAACCACATTTATTTTTTCCAATAGGTTATGCTAAAAAACAACTAAATGAAACCTGGATTTCAAATAATAATTACAAAATAGCTGAAAATGGGTTTCCATTATCTAATATTAAAGAAACGACTTTGTTTAGAATGAAAGGCGAAAAAGATACTATCAACTTACTCTCTACGCAAATAGATTACGTCAGAACAGGTAATGCTAATATGACTTTTTTTACTAAAAATTCTACATTTGTCAATAGTTGTGTTATTAATTCACACGGGAATTTATTTATTTCTAATGAATTTAGAAAACCAGTTTTTCTCTATGTTACAATTGAATTAAAACTAAAATTTAGTAATTCAAATGGTGAAACTAAAATTGGGTCACAAAATACAAATACTGCTTTTACATTATTTTATTACAATAAAAATAATTATAGATTAAATAAATAGCAATCTAAGTTAGTTTAACTCTTTTTAATATAAATCTTATTTAATTTCTTAGAATATTTATTTTTAAAATATATTTCAATATAAAAAAATATGAACATAGTAATAATTGGCGCAACTTCCGAGATTGCAATAGAAGTTATAAAAGGAATTTCAACAAAAAAAGAATTTAATTCTGAAAGGAATAATTTTATGTTAGTAGGAAGAGATTCTAATAAATTAAATACAGTTACGAATGATTTGAAAATTAAATTTCCAAAACACAACTATATGTCTTATATTCAAAGTCCTTTAGAATTTAATCAACATAATAATCTTTTAAACTTTGTTGTTGATAATTTAAAGCAAATTGATTTAATTTTAATAGCTTATGGTTCTTTGGATATTGATTCAAATGATGAACTTAATAATAATTTTATTTTGGATTCTTTAAACTTAAATTTTACATCAGTAGTAAGTTATATTAATATATTTGCAAATCAACTTATTAAACAAAAGTCAGGTACAATTGCTGTAATAGGTAGTGTAGCTGGTGACAGAGTTAAACAAAGTAATTATATTTATGGTACATCAAAAGGTGCTTTAGAATTATACTTACAAGGTATTAGAAATAAATTATTTAAAAATAATGTGAATATTTTAACTATCAAACCTGGATTTGTAGATACAAAAATGACTTCTGATTATCCTAAAAACTTTTTATTTGCATCTCCACAAAAAGTAGCTGATGACATATTAAATGCTATAAAAAACAATAAAGATGTAGTTTATACCCCATTTTATTGGAAGTATATTTTGAAGGTAATCAAATCAATCCCTGAAAATATTTATAAAAAGTTAAGTCTATAATTAATCTTATATGAACAAAGAAAGTAATAACTCAATTTCAAAAAATACTACACAAATTCCCAAAAACAATCTTAAAGATGAGATAAGTCCTTATCTACTTCAACACGTGTATAATCCTGTTAATTGGTATCCTTGGAATGATTTAGCATTTGCAATAGCAGAGAAAGAAAATAAACCAATTTTTTTATCTATTGGATATTCTACCTGTCACTGGTGCCATGTAATGGAAAAAGAATCTTTCGAAGATGCAGAAGTTGCAGAGTTAATGAATAAGAATTTTATTAACATAAAAGTTGATAGAGAGGAAAGACCAGATTTAGATACTATATACATGGAAGTATTACAAAATATGACTGGTTATGGTGGATGGCCAATGACTATTCTATTGACACCTCAAAAAAAACCATTTTTTGCTGGTACGTACTTTCCCAAAAACGACTTAGGCAATAGAATTGGAATGAAAAATTTAATTTCAAGAATAAAAGAAGCTTGGGAAGAAAGTTATTTTGAGATAATTGAGTCGTCAAATGAAATAGTAAATCATATAATAGAGACTAATTCTTTTAAAAATAATGTTAATCATTCTAAAGAATTGGATTTAGATGAAGTAACAAAAAATGGCTATAAATCTTTAATTAAAAGTATTGACAAAACTAATGGAGGGTTTGGTTTTAAACCCAAATTTCCTAATCCACAAAATTTGCTATTTTTACTTAATTATTCAGTTAATAATAATTTTCAAGAAAATATCAACTTAATTGATTTAACACTATCAAAAATGCAGTCTGGTGGCATAAATGACCAAATAGGTGGAGGATTCCATAGATATTCTACTGATGAGAAGTGGATATTACCACATTTTGAGAAAATGCTTTACGACAATGCACAATTAATTTCAATATATTCTAAAACAGGACTTATTTGTAATAACAAAGATTTTTTAGAAGTCTCAATTAATATTTATAATTTTCTTAAAAAGGAATTTTTGTTAGAAGAAAATTTAATTTCTTCTTCAATTGATGCAGATAGTGAAAACAAAGAAGGCAAATTTTATGTGTGGGAATATAATGAATTGTTAAATGAATTTAATAACTTTGAATCAATTAACAACTTAAAATCAACTGATGATAAAAATAGTTTAATTATAAATGATTTGTATTTTGAATTATATACATTATTCTATAATATAGATAAAAATGGAAATTTTGAAGATGAGTCAAGTAGAATTATTGAAGGCACAAATATTTTATATGTTTCCGATGAATCTATTAATATAACAAATAAGAAACTTAATGAATTTAATATAATTAATGATGAATTTTATAAGATATTTATAACTAAATTTAATGATTACCTGTACAAAATTAGAAATAATAGGATAAAACCCTTCTTAGATCAAAAAGCACAAACTAATTGGAACTGTCTAATGATTAATGGATTGCTTGATTTATATAACAACTTAAAACAATTTAAATCTCAAAATATCCAAAATAATACTTACACATTCGACATTATTGAAGATGAAATATTGATTTTAGCTACTAATATTTACAGTTCTATTTTTAATAATTTGTTTTTTGATAGTGATTTATATCATTATTATTTAGATGGAAAAGTAAAAAGTAAAGCTTTTTTAGATGATTATGCTTATTTAATTGAATCAGGTATAAAATTATATAAAAATACTTTGGATAAAGTATACCTTGATAAAAGTATCAATCTTTTAGAGTTTGTGATTAAAAACTTTTATGATGAAGTCAATGGTGGATTTTATAATTCTCAATACAATAATGATTTGATATTAAACAAAAAAGAAATTATTGATAATACTATGCCATCAGGTAATTCTGTTATGTTGCAAAATTTGGATTATTTTTATAAAATTACTTCTGATATAAAATTCAAAGAAATTTATGAATTAACTTTAAATTATTTTTCAGTACAATTAAGTTCTTCGCCAGCATATTTTTGCTCATTATTGAATTATTTTACTGGAAATTATTTATCAGCAAACAATACTTTATTAATAATTGTTATAAAAAAAGAAGAAGAGGAATTAAGACAAAAAGTCTCATTTAAGGATTTTGGTTTAAATAATAATATTGTGTTGATTAGTTTAGAAAAAAACAATAAATTATCTACAAATGAAAATTTGGAAATCAAAAATTTGATAGTAGGGTATGAAAATTACAAACTAATTAATGAATTGACAACTTATTACTATTGCGATAACTTTTATTGTGAGAAACCTACAAATGACATAAATGAAATATTAAGAAGATATAATCATTAAAAATTAATTATTTCATTTTATAAACTATATAATATTAATATAAGTACCACTCCGACTAATGAAATGATTGATAAAAACATTGCAATGTTTGCTTTCTTTTCAGCTAATGCAATACTATCAGTAATAGATTCTTTTATAGTAGTATAATCTTTGATTACATTACCAAGTTTCTTTATTTCTTTATCAATAATTAAGTTTTTATTTAGACCTTTAGATTCAATTATTGTATCGTCTTTATTTACTTTAGCTGATATATCTACATCAAACTTATCCATTCCTTCCATATTTTTGGATAAGTCTTTAAATCTCATTTCATAATTATATAATTTTTTTCTGAATTCCCCCTCAAAATTATCAAAATCATTCATTAAATTCTGTTGCGATTCATCAACAACTGCTTTTAATTCAATAAAATCTTTTTTTAATTTTTCTATTTCATATATTGCAATTTTAGAATCTCTAATTTGATTAGTATTTAAACTATATATTTTTTGGTCATAAGAAGAAATTTTATTTTCTAATTGTTTTACCTTAAGTGAAATCCTTGCATCTATTTTCTGTGATTCTTTTTCTAAATCTGTTTCTAATCTATATTCTATAGTTTTTTCTAATTCTTTAAGTTCTCTATCAGATTTATTTTTTAATTCTTCAACTGCAGTAATAATATCTTTGGACTGTGAAGATAACTTTTGTTGCAGAAAAGATAAATTTTCTTTAAGTTCTTGGATTTTACCTAATTCATTATGCAACATCATTGCTTTTTTTGAAGATTGATCTAATTCGGAGATAGAATCTTTTACAGATGTTTTCAAATCAATAGTAATTTCATTTACATTTTGAATTACTTTTTCTTCGAAAAATTTTATATTTTTTCGATCTTCCTTTAATCCATCAAACTCTTCTTGTAATTTGTTTACTATAGATAAATATAATTCAGCATTTTGATTAACTTTTTCAAAAAGTTGTTTTACCTTTGGACTTATTGCTTTAGATTCAAACATTTGTTGTTTTATTGTTAAAGTTAATTAATACATTATTTATACATTCCAAATAAAATATATCAATATCATCTATTGGTTCTTCTTGATATTTTTGCAGTAAAATAAAAATTTCTTCTCTAAATGACATTTTGTTTTCATAATCATTTTTCATAAATTTATT
>JBDNHS010000603.1:0-5676 GCA_041688685.1 Kapaibacterium sp. (SeqCode) | reverse complement strand
TAGTATGATTTAAAATTATTAATTTAATTATTTTAATTAAATTACATCTAAAATTGACATAAAATTTGAACTAATTTAAAATTAAATTTAAAACTAAGATTTAATAATTGATCTATAATAGAGGTTTAAAATGGATTTACGTTCATTATATCAACCCGCAGAGTGGGTAACTTTACAATATGCAGTAATGTGGGTTTTTCATAGTGTAGCTGGTGCAGATGGAGTTGTCGACAAAAAAGAACAAATGGCTTTGAAGCAACTTACTTCAAATGTAAAGAAGTTTAGCAATGTACTTTTGCAAGAAATATTAACTTCATTAGACACGAACTCTGGTTCCATTTTTAGACAAAGTATGGCTGACCCCAGAGGGTACAAAAAAGGATTGGCTGGTGCCATTGCAATAGTTAATAAAACTTTACCACAAGAAGAAGCAATCAGTTTCAAAAAGCATTTAATTGCTATTGGATTTTTTATAGCAAACACTTCCGGTGATAAAGAAAAAGTTAAAGTTAGCCAAGAAGAAGCTAATATTATAGCTGCACTTGCATTTAATCTGGGCTTAAAAATGGAAGATTTAAAAAGTTCACCAACAATAAGTGAGATTATTTCTGTATTAAAGTAATAACTTCTGCAAATATTATCTTGAAAAACAAAAAGTGCCTCTAATTTTCATTAGAGGCACTTTTATTTTAAATCATAATAATTTTAACTATATAGTTTAAATTAGTTGAAAATTATTTATTAACTGCAAATTTACCGAAGTATGATTTGCTACCAATAACATTTACAAAATAAATACCATTAGCTAAATTTAGATTATTAATATCTAAACTTAAAGTATTAGATGTATTTGAGCTATTATTTGAATTATAAACAATATTACCCAAAGTATTTGTAATTGTGATAGAATTATATTTAATACCTTCTAAATTAATGTTTAATGTATTTGAAGTTGGATTTGGAGAAATATTCAAATCTAAATTATTACCTTCAACTGACAAAGTACCAGATAATGCAACAGTTACGTTAGAAACATCAAAAGTTCTAGTTTCACATTGTGTGAATATTTCGATTGAATATAAACCAGCCTCTTGAGTAGTAGCATTAGCGATATCTAAAGTATTTTTTGTTTCACCCATAATTTCAACACCACCTTTGAACCATTTGTAAGAAACAGTTACTTCAGAATTGAAATTAGCAAATAAATTAATAGCTTTATCAACTTCAACAGCAATATCAGTATCAGATTTTGTATCTAAAGTAATAAAATTAATGATATCTAATTTTGCATCATTGAAAGAGGCAGAAGCAGTATTTGCTGAATTACTTATGATTACTTCATAATTGTCAGTTTCATCACTTGGTGAAGTTGAAGTTATATTTAGTTTATTTGTTTTAGTTCCAGTATATTTAGCACCATCTAAAAGCATAGTACCATTTGAATACCATTGGTAGTTTAATGTTTCAGTAGTATTGATAGTAGCATCTACAGTTAATAATGCAGGAGCGCCTTCACAAACAGTTGCTAAAGTTGGAGTAGAGACTACAGTAATTGTAGGATTTATGCTTTCTGTAATTTCAAAATCTCTTGCGATATCTGAAGTACAAAGACCTTTTACTTCGACCCAATAATCATTACCAAAATCACTTGCTTGAACATTATTAATTGTTAATAAAGAAGATTTTGCGCCAGCAATTCTATTATTATTTACAAGTGGAGTTGTACCTTTATACCATTGAATATCAACAATCATTTTTGGAGGAATTGGAGATACGTGTGCTTGTACACTCATAGTTGCTATGCCACCTTTAGGAGTTTTAATATTTTTACGTGTTTCTAAAATTTCAGTTCCTCTTTTCACATAAACAACTGCGTCGCTTGTATAAATAATTAAACGACCATTCCCACAATCTTCAGCATCAATGGCACATCTATAGACACCAGATTGTTTGTGATTTGCATTGTCAAAATATAAAACCGAAGAATTTGCGTAAGGATTATCATTTAAAGTTAAGTTCACACCATCTTTTTGCCATTGGTAACCATAAATTGAACCAACCGCAATTACTTCTACAGCAGCGTTTTCTTTTTCACAAACCAAAACTTCTTTTGGTTGCTCGTTGATAGAGAAGGTGCTAAATATTTGTAAGTTTGTCGGAGTTGTTGTTCTAACAAATTGGCCAGCACAATCAGCATAAGATATATCACAAGTGTAAACACCTGCATCTTGTAATTGTGGTTTTAATATCGTTATTTGTTTAGTTTGATAACCTGAGTTATTGATTAATGGAGAACCATTTTTTCTCCAAGTATAAGATAAAATAGTACCTTGAGTTTCAACTGTTAAAGTAATTGGAGCTGCGTCAACACATCCAACAACATTTGGTGCAGGAGATGAAGTAACTGCAAATAATGAAACTACATTAACAGCAATTTGAGCAGTAACAACTGAAGCTGAATTACAAGAAGCAACATTAATAATTCTACATCTAAAAGATCCGCTTTCACTTGATGCTAAGTTATTCATTAATAAGTCTTTTGTATTTGCCGTTGGATAAGTAGTCAAAGACAAATCCACCCAAGTATTAGTAATAGTATTTAATTTTTGCCAAATTAATCCAGTAAAAGAACCACCAACATTCGCTCTCAAAGTTAGATTTGAGCCTTGACATGGATTTTGTGGATTAGGATTAGAAATAGAAACAGTTGCTGGAGAATATGCTGTTAAAGTAACAGAATTAGAAGTTTGACTTCCACCATCTTGACCATAAACTATTACTCTAAAGTTCGTGCTGTATGTAAGTGGATTTGTACTTGTTGTAAATAAACCACTTGGAATAGCTACATTATAAGTGCTGCTGTAAACTGCTATGTCTTCCCAGTTTGCACCATTTTGTCTTTGCCATTGGTAACTTGAGATTGACCCAGTAGCACCAACTGTTAAAGATCTTGTAGTTGAAGTATTAGTACAAAGTGTAGTAGAACCTACGGGTTGAGAAGTAATCTCTACAGGTGCAATTACGTTAATTGTGTAATCTTCTACTTCACCATAAACGCTACTACCGAAATTGTCATAGTAATCACCACAAGGGTCAAGTCCATAACCAAAATCATAATATAATCTAATTCTCATAGTATTAAGACCTGTTGCTGCATCGGCAGGAACATCAACAACTCCAGTATAATCAACATTGCCATCATAATCTGTTTTGACAAATTCAGTATTGGCATCAAATGTATCATCTTGATTCCAATCTATCCAAATCCCCAAGAGTTCTTGACCATAAGGGTTACCAATTTGCACACGAATATTGTAACTTTCCTTTGGTTTCATATCAATTTGATATGATTTTCTATAATCATTATATTGATTACCATTATCGCCTTCTTCACTGAAGTGAATTTGATTTCCATTTTGTGAAATTTCTACAAATTGAATATACATGTAACCCATACCTGCATCATATTGCGATTCTGCTTTACAGACTTGTGCATATATTTTGTTGCTGGATATATTAAACATAATACCCAAAATTAATAATCCAAGAATATACTTGAATTTTGTACTTAAGTAAATCATAACTAAACCTTAATAATGTTTATAAATAATTAAAAATAATTAATTTGTTTTTCATTTTCTATTTTAAGTAACTACACATTAGAACAAAAATAGTTACAATTTTAATAAAAATATTTAAAAATAAAAAAGATTATCACCTTTATTTACAATAACAAAAATGTAATGAATTTGTTTCAAAAAAACAAATATTTTTTTATTATTTTTATTATTTTATATTTATAAGCATCTACAATACAAAAATCACCCTATATTATATATAAAAATATAAAAAATTGAGGCTTATTTGTTTGGATATTTTTTATTAAACTTGATTTGAATAATTATCGAGACTTTGCTTGATACTCTACAGTAAGTTTAGTTCTTCTATTTAACAATTCGACCGCATTGTTAACCATAAAGTTGGTGAAAGAGACTACAATAGTGAAAATTTTTTTCTCGAATTGTAAATCAGAACAAAACTGAATGAGTTGAGAAGATACAAATAGAATTATTTTTTTTGTAAAGTTACATTGCTGTTGTATTCTAATATTCCATCGTTAGCTCTGATTTTGATGTCATCCATATAAAGTTTATAGGTGTCGTAAACTAATCTCTTTGAGTTGATTTTGTCTTCTGGTTTGGGTAATTTCACATAATTTTGGAATAATAGTGGGAGTCTTATGGGCTTTATCAAGTCTTTTGTTTTGAGAACAAAGCTTTGGCTATATGGTAATTTGAATTGAAGAAAACTGATAGTAAATTTTGTTATTAGTTCTAAGTCTTTATTTTCTGGAGTTAAAACTAAATTATTGTTGTCCAATTTTATGTTAAAAACAATATCTTCACGCAAATATAAATTAATATCAGGTGAAAATATACCTGGTACGCCAGTATGTTTGCCAGAAATTCTAAAATTACCACCACCCTCAATTTCTACCTCTCCGTAAACTTTGTTATTTGTTAATTTTGAGAAGTATATTTTTTTGAGATTGAGTGAAATGTAACCAGTATCTATATTTACATAATTATTATACTCCAATCCTAATACTTTTTTTGTTTCGGAGAAAAAGCTCTTTTTGGGTAAAATGAAAAACTTAATATCATCATCTCTATGGTTTGATATCAAATTTGATACATTATTTAAGAATTTATCTTTGATGATAATATTAAATTCATTTTGATATTTAGAATTAATACTTTTAGATAATGTTTCATTAATTTTTTTGTCAATTATTTGTAATTCGTTATTATACTTAATAATATCATTTTTGGATTCTTCTTTTGTTTTCATATCAAAATTAGAACACGCGTTAATCACAAGAATTAATGACATTGATAAAATTAATGTTAGAGTTTTTAGTTTTAAGATATTCATTTATGAGATTTATTTTTTAGATTTTAATTTATGAGATTTTAATTTATTTGTAAAAGTTATGGAGTAAATTTTAATGATTTTATATATTAAGTTTAGTTTACTTATGTCTAATTAATCTTAAAATTATCAATATATAGGTTAACAATAATTTTATCTTTTAGTATTATTGGCTCGTTACTTTTAATATCATAAGACATTTTTCTTTCAGTACTCAAAATCCTAAAGTTTAGATTTTCTCTAATTACAAAATCCACTTTATCAAATTCAAAATCTTTGCTGATAGTCATCGGAATTCGTATTGGTGGCATTTTTTGATTCATATCCGCAGTATTTATTCTAATCAGATTTGCAATTGCTTCAGGGCTCAACACAGACACTCCTCTATCGACAATAGGCGTGATATTAAATGGCTCAATAATATTAGTTAGGTAGTCTCCATCTTTTTTGAAAATCACCAAAGCGTCCATAACTAAATCAACATTGAGTTTGTATTCCGACTCGTAACATTTCATATAAACACTCGAAATGGCACAACCATTTTCTAATTTGACTTTAGTTGAATCGATTGTATAGCTTGTAGTTTTATTCAAATACCCTTTTGTCCCATTATAACAAGTCATAAACTCATTAATAAGTTTATTTGATAAGATTATCGAAAAATCAGATTCTTCGTATAAATCTTTACCTTTCAAACGTTTTTCTATTTCTAAGCTTTTGTTATACCTCAATTCTTTAATCTTT
>JBDNHS010000602.1:0-2671 GCA_041688685.1 Kapaibacterium sp. (SeqCode) | reverse complement strand
AATAATACTATTAAAAATAAGTTTGCCAAAAAATATATTTGTTGATTTGGTAAGTAATTTCAAAAAAATAAGCGTGCCTCTCTCTTCTTCATAGATAAAGACTTTTGCAAGTGAAGTCATAGCAGTAAAAAAAATTATAATCCAGATGAAAGCCGCAAGAAGGGGTTCTTTGATAGAAATACCAGATGTAGCAAAAACAATCAGCGAAACACAAATTAGAATAAATAACAATACTGTATTAGTGCTATATTTCGTTCTAAATTCGCTTTTGATTTCTTTATTCAAAACACCAATTATAGATTTTAAATCATCTACAACATTATATCTCATAACTTCAAAAACCCGCTATTATTGAGAGAGCATAATTAATTAGAAAGAAAATAAATAGAAAGAAAAAACTATAATCTAAATCTTAAACCTACTTCCAATCCTAAATTTCTAAGGAACCAATCTTGGTCACTAACCAAACTATTAAGTCTATAATTATAATTTGTTTCAAGATTTAATAAAATATCGGAGTTAAGTGGGAAAACAAAACCTACACCACCAAACAGTCCAAAACCAAATTTATTCAAGGTAGAAATTTCATTTGGTGCTTCGGCTTTAATTCTATTGCCATCAATATCAAATGCTTTGTTGATTGGAATTAAAATTTCTCTGTAATTTTCAATTTCGCTACTTGTTATTATGGAAGCTAAAATCCCACCTTGCAAATATAGAAATTTACTCAAATAATATTCAGTACCTATATTAAAGTTTAAATTTATGGCACTTAATTTAATTGTTCTTTGCTCTTGGTAATTTTCAAAATTTTGAGTGGCTGGATTAAAAACTCTTGCAATCAAACTATCTGGCGAAATTAAACTGCCGTTCAAATTATCAAAACTCAATTTGATTTTACCATACCATTTTTGGCTTAGTCTCTGAACATAATAAATTGAAGCGTAACCACCACTACTTGAATAATCACTGAAATTCCCGTTAGAAACTACATTACCAATTCTCGAAGTATTATTACCCAAATCAAAATTATTATAAAGATATCTGAAATTAATTCCATAAAATATCCCTGGGTCTTCAAAACAATCAACATCTAATCCCTCAGAAACGCTAAATCTATAACCTCCATAAAATGGGTCATAAGAATAACACACTGTGATATTATTTACATTTTTATACATATCTTCAATAGCTAATTGCATTTTTCCAACATTTCTGAGTGTTGTATTGTCTTTTTCAATTACTATTTGAGTTTGAGGTGTACCAATATCGTATTTAGGAACAATTAATCTAAGTCCATCAGCATTTAGTACATTTATTAGATTTATACCAGTATCATCTTTTCTATCATCTCTAATGATTATCGTGATATTGTCTTTATTATCTTTAGTTTCTATGTATGGTGGGTCTTCATCTTCTTTGGGTACGTATTCAATGAAAGATTGCCCTCCGATAGTACCGTAGGCGTCATAGTTTTCGTTTGCATATCCGAAACCATAAGACGACATACCAAATGGCACCACACCCTCTAATTCGTGTGTACCGAAACTGATATTTAATTGTGCTACCGAATAACTACTATTTGCCAAAGGTTTGAATTTTGCAGAATCTAATCTCTTGCCATTAAACACAAGTGATGAAGTCGCTCTTGATGGCACAATTACATTAATAAAGTGCTCCCAAGTGCCATTGACAGGAGTTGCAAAGCGATATTTTTTCAAAAATTGTTGTGTCGGACTTATCAATAACATCATTGGGTCGCCAATTTTGTCGCCGTTTTTATATCCTTGAGAATATTGAGCAACTAATACGGGTTTGTCTGTAGTTATTTGAATGTGGTCATTTGCTTGCTTTTCGAAATGTTCACCAGCCATTAAAATCTTTTGTAATGTCCCATTCTCAAATACTTTTGTGGAGTCTTTATCTGCCAATACTCTATATGTGAATTTAGAACGTTTTTTTAGCATTCCGATATAAAAGTGTTTGCCCCAAGAAATAATTGGTGGTATTTGTTCGACCAAGTGATTACAAGCAAAAACCTTGTCAGGAACATAGGCACATTGATGCCCACTAAATACAGAGATTTTTTTATTTGCGTTAATTTGCGAACCAGTCAAATCATTTTTTTTCTTTGATGGCTGTAAGTCCCTTGCAATTACTTGATAAACATCGCCTTTGTTTAATTTTACTTCAAAAGTCTGTCCAGGCAATCTACCCATTTGGGTTTCAACACTTGGTGTTATTTTGACAATTGTGCTATCTTCTGTGGCAACTATTGCAAATTCAGATAATTTTACAGCTACATTATAACAAATCACTCTATAATTTTTGCCAATTACATTAGTAGGTAATCCCATAAAACTGTCAGTAGTTTGTTTTCTTCGAGTTAGCCCATAAACTGTAATAGGATTATCAGATGTTATATGTAGAGCGTGTTTTTCTTCAATTACTTCACTTGTTCTTATTTGAGCAAGAGTATTAATTAATATACTTCTTACTGTGCCTTTATTTACTTTTATAGTTTCATTATAGCCAATACTTTTGATTTCTATAGTTACTTTGGCGTCTCTATCTCCAGTAAAAAATAATTCTAAATGTAATCTTGTGCTTTCGGTTGGCTTTTCGGGTTCTTCGTTGTTAAGCATAAAAGTCAACCAAAATTCGGTGCCTT
>JBDNHS010000601.1:0-5171 GCA_041688685.1 Kapaibacterium sp. (SeqCode) | reverse complement strand
TGATTTTGATATTGTGGTATTGGCTTCCGAATTATATAGAATGGGACTAATTGAATTAGCAAGAACCGTTTATTATAAAAAAAGATTTTGCACTATGAAAAATGCACATAAATTACAAAAAGGAGGCAGATACGTAAAATTACAGACATTATATTCCACATTTTTTAAAGAAGATTTAGGAGATGCACACGACGCAAAAGTAGATGTGTTAATGTGTAAAAAATTATATGGGTTGTATGAATTAGTAGATAAAATAAAATTAGAATAATTATAGTAATATATACTAAAAAATAAAACTGCTTAACAATTTAATAATTAATATATATTACTACAATATAGAACAATGTTTGGTTATTTATTAGGAATTGTAAATAAAAAATCCGTATTGGTCAAAATTGATTTTAATGAAAAAAAATCAAATATAAATAGAGTTGGTATTATAAATAAAAAAAATGCCTCTTATTTATCTAGTAATTATAAAATTGTGGAAATTGTCGATGAATGTTTAAATAGTTATATATGTGTAGATTTAGAAATTATATTAAATGAAAAATTTGCAACAATAGAAAACTTAAAAATAGATGAATTATACGAAAATAAACTTGTATTTTTTTATTTGAATAAACAAAGAGCATTAGAAAATATTTATTTATTAAACTTAAAAACCAGTGGAACATTTAAACAATATTTATTAAATGGTCAAATTTATGGTGAAATCTCTTTAAAAAATGGTTGTCTTGATGGAATATCTAAATTATATGAAGATGAAATATTAGTCGAAAAATGTGATTATAAACACAATTGTAAAAATGGATTTTACACAAAGTATGATAAACAAAATAATGTTATTGAAAGTAGTAAATGGAATAATGGAATAATTGTTAAACACTAATAATAAAAAAATTGATAATAATAAATAATATATATTATTTATTATCTTATAATAAAATACACAATGACTGATAATAAAAATTCAATTATCGGATATATGAATGGGTTAACAGGTCCTACCAATAATATTAATGTATTAATTACCATAGAAATATTGCCAGATGCAATTACAGATATAGAACGTGATGACATAATTGATACATTAAATGCAAGATATACAACAGACACAATAAAACTTATCAAAATAATAGATGAACAATTAAATGAATATTGTATTTGCACCATAAATGGATATGAACATAAAGTAGAAATTGTATATAAAATAGGAGATATGTTTATATTTAATGAATTTGAAAGTTATAATTTTTATTTCTCAAAAAAAAGAACAATTTATGGAATATACAAATATAATAATGTAGGATTTATAACTACTTATTATGATAATGGACAAAAAGAAGAAGAATATTTTCTTACTGCAAAAAGAGATAGACATGGGAATTCTAAATATTGGACAAAAAGAGGTGATTTAATCCTAGATATTAATTATTCAAATAGTAGTTTAGATGGCGAATATAAAAAATGGCATGTTAACTATAATTATGATGAAGATGAAGAGAGTCAATATAAGCCAAAATTATTTAAACATATTTTATATTTAGATGGACACAAGGTAGAATATTTAAATTCGGAATTAGCTATAGAAAAAATTAATAAAATTTACGACAATGAAATCAAATATATAAATAAAATATTAAATGTGTTGTATCCTACAACTGGATTTGACAAAACAATTAAATTTAAAAAATCCGCGAAAAAAAATAAATATCATGTATTTACTCAAATTATTGAATTATCTGTTGAAGTAGATGTAAAATTAAATAAAGTAATATCAAAAAATATTGATGTTATTGCCTATAATAATCTTAAAAAAACAGATTTAATGAAAAAATTATATGACGTTATAAATAATGAGTATGTAAAATCATGTATAAATGTTCATAATGAAATTAAACAAGATGTTAATAAACAACTTGATAATTATTATATTACACAATTTAATAATAAAACAAAAGTCGGATATCAAGAATTTAAAGTATTTTTTTCTAATATGAAACAAATACTTTCTATATATTAATATGGTCGGGTCGCAGATAGAGCCAATCCACATATGTTTTTTCCACGCACCATTCTAATATATCCGTTTTCTCCCCAAGATGTCCCCCAAGAATTCTTCACAGTCCAATAATCTAAACCACTAGTAGAATCCGTACCATAACCTACAAGTAAAACCCCATGATCCAAGTTTGTGCCACAAATTCCATCAAAAACACCAGATGAATAAAATTGGAATGATTGTTGGTCTGCTTCTATTGCTATACTAACCGGACCAAATTGTAACTCTTCTAATAGCGCGGTTTCATTACCGGATGGAATATCTTGATAACCTAGTAGTTTTGCTATAGGGGTACAAGTCTGACAAGTGGAATCTATTGCTGTGTAAGGATAAGAAGTATAGGAACAAAGTCCATTTTGCTCAATATATTGAAAGGCTAAATCCATATCTCCACCATTACAACCAGAATTTTGACTAGAACAATCAACTAATTGTTGTTCACTTAAATTCTGCAATGTGTTTCCAGAAATTGCCCATGCTCCTTCTGTTGCCGCCACAGAAGAAAATGCCCAACAACTACCACATTGAGCTTGATTTTTAACAGATGTAATTGCTACAGTTGAAATAGGATTATTTATTGTTCTCCAATCCAGAGAATCCGGCATTCCGACAAATTTATATTCGTGTTGTACATTATTAAATACTTTTTTTGTATTAGTTAAAAGGCTTTGATATTCGCCAAAAGTCTTATCTGCAAATTGATTAATATTTAATGTATAAGAGGGATTATTACAATTGTGATTATTTATATAATCAAGGTTTTTTGTAAATACATCAAATCTGGTTTTATATTCATCCAAATCATATTGTTTATTGTAATCCTCGATATATTGTGAATATGCTTCCTCATACATATTTTTAATATCTGAGACTGATTGATAAAAGAATTTATCACAATTATTATATGAATATTTCGGATTATAATTAAACGAATTCACAAATGTAAATAATGTTAAAAGAAGAGCTAATATTTTTTGCATGTAGTCTATGTTCCAATCATAATATTTTTTTAACTTAATTTAATTTTTCCTCTCTCAAAAAAATTTAATATATATAATCATATAAAGTTTCCCCATGACTAAAAAAATTATAGAAATTAATCAAAATATTTATGAAAATACAACATTTTATAACCAAAATATATACATAATTAATGGTGAAATTCGCATAAAAACTGGTACTAAATTAACGATAGATGACAACACTGAAATTTTTATTAAAAATGGTTTATTCAAAGATGAGTTTAATGCTAATTTTATTAGATGTAAATTAATCTTTGAATCCGGTTCAATTCTTAAAGCTGATAAAGTATATTTTAAAGCTTGTGATAGTAAAAATTGTGTTGTAAAAGTTGCAGAAAATGGAGGAATATATTTTGTTGGTACATCCTTGTTAACTGAAAAAGATTCAATTGCAACGAATCAAGATTCTCCTTTTTCTTGTTTTAATGCAAACTTAATAAATACATCTTATTTAGGTAGTGGTGATTTAACACCTGTGGTCGAAACTACTGAATATTTATCAAATATAGATGATTATGATGCAATTAGTGTACTTGGTGTTAGTGAAGATGAATGGAAAATTTAAAAAATTTATTCCGAATATTCAGGAGATGATGGTTTCGATGTTCAAAATTCTAATATAACTGTTAAATCTATTAAAGTTATTAAGCCTACAGAAGACGGATTAAATATAGTCAGTAGCACAGTTAATATTATTAAAAAACTTGAAATTAATATGGGTGTAACAAATGTTGGCGATAGAGATATTTTTGATTTGGAAAATGATACTGGTTATTCTCTTGTAAGATTATTAAAAAGATGCAGGGTTAATATTTATGGAATATTTGGAGATCAATTAATTCTTTCATCACAAGATTTACCTCCTTTTAAATGTAAAGTTGAATATAAATTTAGAGGAAGGTCAGAAAGGGGCGAAACCCTTATTTTTACAAATGATTATTTAACATCTTAATATATTTTAATAGTAATTATAAATATATTATATTTGTATAATTATATAAATATAATTTTATGGGGCAAAAAAACGTAAAACCTATTCCACCTCCTATCACGCCAATAATACCAATAATTCCTTCTACACAACTTACAAATCCAATGCCTCTTCCACCACCTACAGCTATAACTACGCCTCTGCCTCCTCTGCCTCCTGTACCTCCACTTACTCCACCTATTCCAATAATTTATAATTTAGATAAATATAGTATTCCAAATAATTCTGGAACAATTGATATTGATACAAATAATTTACAAAGATGTCTAGCTCTTTCTGGTAATTCTCTACGATATGCGAATAATTGTATAACAACATATGTTCAAGGATATGATACTAGTAAAAATACATACATGCCAATAAAATTATCTCAACCTTTCGAACTAGTAGAAAATGTAAATTCCAATACAAAACCCACCATAAGTATTGTAGTTTGTATTATAATGGTAATTATATATTTATTAATAATGCTTAGGTAATTTCCTATTTTTGTAAAAATAATAATATTCATATAATTATATATAAATATTATTATGTTTAATTGGCTTACAAACACCAAAGCACAACCACGGCCAACTATAGTTGTAAATCCAAATATGAGTACAACAATAACAAATACTGGAGCTAAAGTATCTTCAGACCTTCCAAAAAATCCTGCCGATTTTACCACATTTCAACTACCTAATTCTTCAAGTAATACATTAAATATTAATCTTAGTACATTACAACAATGTATGACAGAAAATACAAATTCTGAAAGTTTAAATAACTGTATATCAAGCAATATATATGGATATGATAACCAGAATGTTAATTATATAGGACCAGGGCATAGTATTGATGCTTTAGGAAATGTTAATTTTGGACCATTTGATTCCACTGCACAAACTTTTGATAATATAGACACTTATAATGTTAGCAATTCTCAATTAATAATTTATGTAATTATCGTAATTATATATTTAATTATAATGTTAAAAAAATAAATATTATTAAATACAAATTAATTTATCTTAAGTCGTTCTATATAATAACATATTCATTATATAAAATAATATATTATTTATAATATTATTTATAATATATGGATAAT
>JBDNHS010000600.1:0-4294 GCA_041688685.1 Kapaibacterium sp. (SeqCode) | reverse complement strand
TTATTATGGATATATATTTATATATGGTTTTTTTGTTGGATAATTCGAAAAAAGGAATTTTTATTAAAAGTAATTTAATAATAAATGGTTAATGGTACCTGTGCTGGGAATCGAACCCAGATCTAAAGTTTAGAAGACTATTGTACTATCCATTGTACTACACAGGTTTTATGCATAATACTTGTTATACACATATTATGTATAGAAATAAATCTTTAAATCAAATTAATAAAAAAATATCCTATATTAAAAATTTTTGTTATTTTACGTTTAAAAATTTAATATTATTTTTTAAAACATTTTCTTATGTCCTCTGTATCTGTTAAGTCGAGCTTTTGTTCTGGGTTTACCACATAAGAAAAATTATCTTTTGCATTATTAACCAAAAAATATAAAGACCTATGACATGAACCACACATTTTATTTTCCAAGCGTATATCAAATTCTTTGGTCATTTCCAATATTTTATCCAACACTAATTTATTACTTTCATCAGTATTTAAAGGAAATCCATTTGATAAATGAAATATTTTGTTAACCATATTTCCTTCAAGCTCTTTAAGCTCTTTAAGCTCTTTAATATATACATCAATTTTTGTACCACCTGATGAAAATGGGTCAAATGTAATATTAATTCCTGATACTGGTACTGGTATATTTCTTGAACCTAAAATAATATTGACTTGTTCGTTTGCAGTGTTATTTATTTTAATTAATTCTAAGAATTCAGCAATTTTTTCATTATCAGAATTAATAGTGTGTATATTGTCAAAAAAAGAAGGTTCTGCACAAGAACCTATTACTAATGTAGGATTATTACATTCTTTATTTGGATTATCTAATGTCATAAAATCTTCATCAGTACAAAGTCTTTTTATTATTATTTCATCGCCAACTAATTTAACTAATTCTAGTAAACCAGACAATGGGGCTTTATTAGTGTCATTTATAAGATTCCTTTCTAGCGCAACACTAATAAATTTATACAGTGCTTTTATATTTGAATTTGTTTGTAATTCGATTTTTTCTTCATCAGTTAATGTTTTTAATTCTTCAAGCAATTTATCGTTATCATACATTCTTTTTATATTAATATTAAAAGTGTTAATACTGACACTTGCTCTTGGAGAATCTAATGCCGCTTTGGAAGTTTTTACCAAATTAGGAATTTGCGTATTACTTTTTATTTTATCTAATTCTGTACCAGCACCCAATTGTTTTTTTAAATTTAAATATTTTTCTTTATATTTTAAATATTTTTGTTGATAATTCATATATATTTCAATTATAAAAAATATTTAAAATATATATGAATTATATTATTTTCATAATTGTGGTTTAGGTAGATTCCCGCAATTAAGTTCTTCGGGAACCACATATTCAGTGTGATTTTTCAAATAATGAGTTTTGCAACTGGTAATATAGTTGTCCCCATACCAATATTTTAATAAGGAATCTGCATTAACTGGTCCCCATAAATTTAAATCATCATAAATAAATTTCTTACGAGTTTCTAGTAAATTTACATCATAATCATATTCCTTCCACCACCAATCAGTTAGTTCATTTTTAACAAGATAATGTTCTGTATAATTATCTTGAATTTGCTCGTATTCATTAGTGAATGTGCGAACAACTTTTCCATTTATATCCATAACAAAAAATAAATCCAAACAATAATCATTTTCATCTTCAATTATGATTTTTGATATTTTATTATAATTTGCTATATTAAATCCATATTCATCTCTCATTTGATTTAATATAAGATATATTTTTTTTCTATCAACACTTCTTACCAAGACATCAATATCGTCATCCCATGGTATCATTCCCCAATGTCGAACAGCACCTAATAGCGTTCCGTATGCAATAATATAATAAACTTGATTTTCATCACATAATCTATGAAAAATATACATAGCTTCTCTTAGGTTATTTCCTTTTATTGTGGGTTTTTGTTGAACCGCCATATTTTCTTTTGTAGAACATTTAGTTCCATAATTAATAGTTAAATCGACATTTACTAGCAAACATACACATACGGTAACGAATAATATTAAAATACAAAATGTTAATATAGCCATTGCTTCATTTTCATGAAATTTTATTATTCGCATTATTTATATTATTTAGATTATATATTTATTGTTATTTTATAATCTAATAAAAAATTGAAAAATATCATATATTGTATATTTAAATTATATAAATTATACTTATATAATCAGTGATTCAAAATGAAAGAATATCCTGTTAAAATTACAGATAGAAGTTTTATTATTCAAGTGGGCGAAAACGCGAGGGAAAATTGGGAATTAATAGATTATGCAGATAAATTTGATTTATGGTTTCATTTGGACAATGTTCCTTCTGGTCATGTTGTAATAAAAGAAATTCTTACTAAGAAAATACATGTGGTTATAAAGAATGATATAAAGGATGATATAAAGAATGATATAAAGAATGATTTTTTTGGTTATCCACATGAATTGATTCATATGGCTTGTCTATACTGTAAAGCCCAATCTAAATATAAAAATAATAAAACGACCGTGATCTATACAACAATTGCCAATGTTAAAAAAGAAAAAAATATTGGATCAGTTTCTATAAAAAATTCAAAATATGTAATATTGTAAAAAATTGATAATTATATATATATGTTAGTCATTATAATAAATACCTATATTATAATAATTCTATGGACTATTTAACTAACATTATCAATATAATAAAGCCCTTGGGAGCAATTGTTATAATAGATAATCAAGTCATTATTGAATACTTGAATATAAAACTTATTCATCTAGTTATAAATAAACAAGTTGAAATATCATCTACTGATTATTCAAGTTTTCATATATTAAGGTTAATAAATAATAAGTTAGGATTAAATTCTGATATTTGGGTTTCGCCTAGTATTATTATCAAAAATAATGATATTAGTGAATATTTTATTTGTTTGAAGGAAATTTTAGAAACTAATTTTTACGATTATTGTACTATTTGTGCTATCATGCATGAAAAAGTGGGTCTTGGCTATGTTACTACTTGTTCAAAGTCTGAATGTATAACAAAATCATATCATTATCCTATTAATAATAAAGTAACTGAAAATTATAAATCAGATTCTAATACTATGATTTTATTATTTAAATCTTTGTTATCGGCGTTAACACATCCTAAGGCTGATAAAATAATAACTACAATGCCTAAAATTTATTCAATTATCGATATTAAAAATTTAATACAAAAAATTCCAAAAGAACTATTAGAAAATAAATTAGACAATATTACTAAAATAATTTCAGAATCATACGATGATTATTATTTGTGGATAAAATTAAATAATAATTTGCTCTATGCGTTGTTAACAAATGCAATATCAGATAACTATTATTCAATGTATAGTTATAGAGATTTAGTCAATACAGATTTAAAGAAAAAAAATTTACTACTAGATGCAGAAGATGATATTGAATTTTTTAACATAAATTATTCTACAGAAATTGAAAATGAAATCAAATCAAAATTAGATAAAACTACAAAATATTATTATTTGTATCATGGTAGTCCATTTCATTGCTGGTATCCAATCATTAAAAATGGACTAAAAGTTATGTCAGGGACTGAATTTATGACTACTGGTGCCGCATCTGGAAACGGTATATATTTAAGCAATATGTTAACAACTTCATATATTTATGCACGAATAACTCCCCCATTTTCATACTCTATGATTGGGCTATTTCAAGTTATAGAAAATCCCGAAACCTATAAAAAACACACTGGTATATTTGTTGTTCCTAATGAAAAAATTTTGATTCTAAGAACATTAATTAAAATAAATAAACCAGTCAAAACATATACTAGTTTTGGACAAATAGATAATTATTTTATTAGACAACGAACAGTAGATAAAGTTATTAGTGATATAAATTTAATAGCTCTTAAAAATAAGCGTTTGAGTGCAGAATTAAAATTGCTAGAAAAAAAATCCGACAAATTCAAAGTTAGTTCATGTTCTAATGAACAAGAAATACCATGGGAGCTTGAATTATATATTAAAAATAACACATATAAAATTGAGTTATGCTTTCATAATTACCCTCTTTATCCACCTTTATTAAAAATGAAAGATTTTAAACTTGTAGTAAAAGGAATTATCGACTCTAAATTAAAAATAAATTTACCAATATTAGAAGTAGGTACATGGAGTATTTCAAATAAATTAGTGGAAGTTATGGAAATAATTTGGACTTTTTTTGAAAATAGTTATTAAATTATTTAT
>JBDNHS010000077.1:0-9403 GCA_041688685.1 Kapaibacterium sp. (SeqCode) | reverse complement strand
ATTAATATTTTTTAATATTTAATTTAAAACCATTCTATTTATTTTGAATTTAAATTTAGATTTTAATTGAAATTATTAGGATTTATCTTTCAGTTGATTCATCTGCCAGGATAATAATCGAATCATCTTTGGTGTAGAAGAACTCTTTTTGTTTTTGTGGATTCACAATTACGCCATGAGCCAATTTTATATCCGAACTGTACCTCTTTTCAGACGACTGGATTTTCATACCAAGAGCGATATGTCCTTTTTGTCTCGCAGATTCCACAACAGTATAAAAATTAACTGGCTTGCCCAATTCGACATAGTCAGAGGCAGGTCTGATATAAATTGCAGTACCCCCGGCTGTGAATATATCCTCAAAAATCATTTTAAGTTCTATATTTTCAGCAATTTGCGATAACATCAAAGAGTCAATTTTGACAGAGACAATAAAATCATCAGTGTTGGTAACTTCTGCTAATTCTCTATTTCTATCATCTAACATTTCAGAAACAATCGAGTATTTTTGTCCTTTTTTGTCAGCAATATCTCTCAAATGTAGTAGTGTGCTTAATGTTCTTGCATCGGTAGCCTGTACATCTTCAAGCCCAGATTGACTCAATACTATAATATGATTAAATTTTTCTAGATGAATATTATCCAATACTTTACGACTTGATGTATCCCCTCTTCTAAACTCAAGAGTTTGGTGAGTTAGGTTGTCACATTGGTCTTCGAGGTCAAACTCTACATTTGGGCTATCGGCAACAATAGTTATCGAAGAGCCTTTTGCCACATAATTATCTAATTCATTTATAATCAAAGGTGCACGTCTGTTCCAACCAATAATTAATGTACTCTCTGGCATTATTACACTTTTATAAGCAAAAGGTTTTATTGCAGTATTGTCAATGTTAAAATTAGTAATTTTTGATAGTGCGATTTTTTCTTGTGATTCAGAAATAGTAATAACTTTATCGCCATTTTGGATAATAGTATCAAACTTTGGCTTCAGTTCAATATCGCCATTTGCAAATCTAAGTCCAATAACAGTCGAACTATCATAAGAATACATAGCTTCTACAAATGATTTCCCTACTAATTTAGGTTCATCGGCAAAATAAATTTCATCTCCACTAAAATCCAATAACTCAGTAAATACAACAGATAATCCTGGTTGACGACAAGTCTGTGCAGTAATTCTCGAAATCAAATGGTCAAATACAACTAATTGCACTTCATCTTTACCAGCAATTTCGGCAATCACCACATTTCTTGGGTCTCTAATTTCGGCAACAATATGATACTTTTCTGGATGTGGTTTTCTATGTGGATTGTTAGTGATAGCTAATATAGTTTTAATTACATTAGAATCTGGGTCTTTGGTGTCAGGTGCAATAATTATAATTGATTTTGCTGCATTTAGATTGATAATACCTAAGTCATGAATATCAATGGGATTACCAGTACGACATACGATTTTGGTATTAAATGTTTTCCCAACTTTGGACTTTATTTCATCTTCCATAAAGACTTTGTCTTTATCTGCAAGAATTGAGATGACTGGTTTGTGTTTTGATAGATTAGAAATAATTAATTCAGAAATTACAGGGAACACTTGAAACGACCAACCCAAAATTACTATGTGATCAGTTTCATATACAAACGACTTACCTTTTCGTAGGTCACTAATTTTATTAATGACACCTGAATTTACGACCGCTATTAAAATCGAAATTACAAATAATCCAAAAAATGTAGATAATAACATAAAGAAAATAAATTGAGGATTTGTAGGGTCATTCGAGATTACACCTGGGTCCAACATTCTCAATAATGTCATATACATTATTTCAAGTATATTTATATTTTTATTATTTGAAATACCTAAAAGATTATTATCGTTTGTAGGTATTGAATTTGTAATCAATAAAGCAATAGATATAATAACAACAATTAATAATGAACTAACAAGCAATAGCATCAATGGTGCGAATGTGCCTTTGGACATCAAATTGTCGAATTGGTATCTAAGCCATAAAAGAGGTCTTTTTTTGTGCATTTTATATTAAATAGTAATTTTAAGTTTTATTATATTTTTAATCTTTTATTGCGATTAATCATAATTTGATTTTGAGACCAACAAATCTTTTTTAAGACAAAATAAAATTCGATTTGTTTCAATTTTAGAATTTATTTTTTAAAAATTAAATGATTTATAAAATTCAAAAGAAAAGTACAAATTTTAAGCCAAATTTGTGCTTTTCCTAAATTATTTAAAAATAAATATTATAATAGTTATTTTGCAATAGATTGACTTCTATATTCTCTGATAATAGTTACTTTAATTTGTCCAGGGTATTCCAATTCATCTTCAATTCTTTTTGCCATTTGGTCAGCCATCATATCGGCTCTTTGGTCATTAACTACCATAGGCTCAACAATAACTCTGATTTCTCTACCAGCTTGAATAGCAAAAGTTTTGGATACACCTTCCCAAGAGTTTGCAATTGCTTCTAATTTTTCAAGTCGTTTGATGTAATTTTCTAATGATTCCCTTCTGGCACCAGGTCTGGAACCACTAATACTATCTGCAGCTTGAACAATTACAGCAATAGGAGTTTCCATTTCGATGTCCTCATGGTGGGCACCGATTGCATTAAGTACAATAGGATGCTCTTTGTTCTTTTTGGCAAGTTCCATACCCAAAAGTGCGTGAGGTCCTTCGATATCTCTATCTATACACTTACCGACATCATGAAACAATCCTGCTCTTTTTGCTAAATTAACGTCAAGTCCTAATTCATTTGCCATAACACCACAAAGGTAAGAAACTTCAATTGAGTGATGTAATAAGTTTTGTCCATAACTTGAACGGTACTTCATACGACCAACATATCTTACTAATTCCGGCTTCACGTTATGAATACCTAAATCTAATAAAGTAGCCTCGCCCAATCTAATCATTTCTTCTTCAAGTTCTTTTTTGCTCTTATCAACAACTTCCTCAATTCTTGTAGGATGAATTCTACCATCTAACATTAATTTTTGTAGAGCCATTTTGGCAACTTCTCTTCTAAATGGGTCAAATCCAGAAATAATTACAGCTTCTGGAGTATCATCAATAATTAAATCAATACCTGTTGCTGACTCAAAAGCTCTAATATTACGTCCTTCACGACCGATAATACGACCTTTCATTTCGTCACTTTCTAAATTAACTACCGAAATAGTATTTTCGACACAGTGGTCGGATGCAGTTCTTTGGATAGCTTGGACAATAATATTTTGAGCTTCACGATTGGCTCTCATTTTAGTGTCTTCTCTAATTTGGATGATTTTTTGAGCACCGTCTTGTTTTGCTTCATTTACCATTTCATCGATAAGTTGCTTTTTGGCTTCTTCTCTTGATAAGTTGGCGATTTTTTCAAGTTTTTTGGTGTTGTCATCAATTAAGTCATTCAAATCTTTGGACTTTACTTCTATTTCTTTTTCTTTAAATTTTAGATCTTGTTCCAAAGTTTGTACGTTTTTTTCTTTCTTTTGAATAATTTCTAATTTATTCTCAACAGCGTCTTCTCTGTTTTTAAGTTGTTTTTCTTGATTCTGTACTTTGGCAACTCGAGATTGTATATCACTATCAAACTCTTGCTTTTTCCTATGCCACTCCTCTTTAATTTCTTTTTGTCTTTCTTCTTTAATTCGAGAAGCTTCTTTTTCAGAATCAAGGACAATGCCTTTGGCTTTAAGTTCTGCTTCAGTTATTTTGGCACTTGTAATCTTTTTGGAAGCAAAGCTCGACACCAAATAACCAATTACAAGACCGACAAAACTCAAACCTAATATTAACATTTCATTCATAAAATGTTTATCCTCCGTTACTTTTATAACTTAAATTCTAATAAGTATGTTAGAATTTATCTTTTAAAATAGTATTTATTTTGTTGTTGTAATAATAATAATATTATTACATTTTTTTAATTTTTGTAAAAAATAGAAAATATTATAAAAAATATCAAAAATCACGTGCATAGCCATCGAAGACCCATACAGGCTTATAAAAATGCAAGAACCCTAATAGAATCACAGTGGGTCTCATCCAAATTATCGCTATAATCTACCGAATCGCAGTTTCTCTCAATTGAGAAGTGGATTTAGCACCGAAATGCTGTAGCCCGCTATTGATAACTTGAGGCTAAGTCCCTAAAGTTAGTTGTAAATTCTGCATCTTCAAACAGCGACGACTATACACGCTATAATCATTAATTTTAAATTTATATATTCAATTATTTAATTTTATGTCAAATATCCTAAGTAAGATATCCTAAGCAAAATATTATAATCTAAGTAAGATGTATGAATTGGCAAATGAGGTTTGTATTATCTATCTATGTTGCAATAATTTATAATAAAATTATATACAACACAAATACAAACTCATTTTAGATAGAGGTGTATTAAACCGAAATTAAGTTAAAGAAAAACTATAAAATCACAGATAAATTAATATTAGCCATTCAAAGCTTCTACCAAAGTATTTGTCATTTTCTTAAATTCAGTTGTAATCTCATCTGTGAGAGTAATTAATTCGTTTGTTTTATTTATATCATTTTCAGCAATATTCAATGCAGCTAATAGAAAAGGAATTGATTTATCTGGTAAATCTCCGTGAGTGCTTACCAAATTTTCAATTTGTTTATTTACTAAATTTGCGGTTTGTTTTATCATTTCTGGATTTTCACCTGATAATGAATATTCTTTGCCACCAATAAAAACTTTAACTGAATTTGCCATAATAATTTAAAGTAAATTAATAAGATATAAAATAATATCTTATACGAATCATATTACTTTCGTTCATACATTTAATTCCACTATAGTTCAAATAAATAATTTGAATAAAATAAATTTATTTTTACAAGTAGAAATTTAGAAATTTTAATTTTGTTTAGTATTTATTTCTTGTTTTTTATCACTATTCAAAAAATAATAATATTACATTTGAAATAAATATTATACAAATTTAACTTATTTTCTATATATAACAAATAAATGATACAATTAGTTATAATATCAAGATCTTAGAAATATTATTATTTAATATAAATTTAATTTTCTAAAAAAAAATAAATATTATCAACTTTTTTTAGTGAGTAAATTTTCCAAAGCTAGAATATAATTATCTAACTTATCGACCACTTCTTGATTTTTGCTATTGTTATTATCTACTTCAATGTTTTCTTGATTATCTATATTTGCTTTGTGATTTTCGATTACTTCATTAGAGTTTATATTTAGTAACCTTAGATTATTAATCTCTTCTTCAAGAATACCAATCTGCTCGTAACGAAGCATAATCAAATCCTCAAATTCACTAATTCTAATTAGTGCAGCTTCCAAAATCATTGTCTTTTCATTAAGCTGTTCATTTATTTCTATTATTTTACTTTCATAAGATGCAATTGTTGTTTCATTTTTATTGTCTGATTCAATTACTTTATTCAAGTTGTCAATATTATTTTCTAAATTACTTTTAGAGATTTCGATATCAAAGTTTAATAATGTGATTTCCTCATTTGCTTCTGTGAGTCTAAGCATAAAATCTTTGATTATATCTTCTTTTTTTGATATTTTATATTCAAGCTCAATTAATTTTAGATTTAGTTGGTCAAAATCATTTTGAGTTAGATTTTCATCAATTAATTTAGTTTTATGGTTTAACAATTCAATATTAAGTTTTTGAATATCATTTTCCAACTCTTCGTTGAGTTTTAGATACTTATTTAACGACTCATAATTATTAGACAATATAAATTGCAAATCTTCATTTTTTGTTATCTCTTGAGAATTTTTATCTCTCAACTCACGAGTAATAATATCAGTCTCAAACTTAATTGCATCAATTGTTTCAGTAAATAATTTAATCTCTTCATCTTTTTGATTAAATTGTGCTTCTAACTCTTTATTAATTTTCTTTGTTTTGTTTTTTTCTTCTTCGAACAAGTCATTTAATACTAATGCTTGGTCTAATATAATTTCAAGCTCTTTAATTCTTGTAAACCCATCTAATACTTCTGTGTTCAGTTCTTGATTTTGTGATTGGAACTCATTTTGTTGAAAATTCAGTAATTCCAGTTCCATTTCAAGTTCAGTGACTTTCTGTATATGTCCTTCTAAATTAGATTCTAATTCACTAATTTTTAGATTGGTATCAGTTGTATTATGAATAAATTCGATATTATGTTTATTCAATGATTGTACAGCTAATTTGCTGAAATTTAACTCTTCTTGTAATTGATTTAATTTCTCAATTTGTAAGTTGTAATCATCTTCTTTAGTTTGATACAAGCTTTTAACTGAAATTAATTCATTATAAAAATTATCTGATTTTTGTTTTAAGTTCTCCAAAGATGATATTTGTTCAGCTATTTCATTTTCTTTGGCTACTAATTTGTCTTTGAGCTCATTTATTTCATTATCGGAAGTGTTGGCAATAGTTATAACCTTTTTGTCAAAGTCTTGCTTTTCATCTTTGAGACTATTTAATTCATTTTCATAGTTTTTATTCTGTGCAATATACTCTTGAATCTTTTTCTCGTTTTCTCTTGCTTTATATACTTTACTTTCTAAATCAGCGATAGTTTCTTTTTGTTTTTGAATTATCTCTTCTTTTTGATGTAAGTCAAAGTTCCTTCTTGTAATTTCTTTTTGAGCAAATCCAAAATGAGATTGATAATCTTCCAATTCCATTTTTTTCTTACTCAAAAGTTCATTTTGTTTAATTAACTCTTCATTTCTTTCATCTGTTTCGGTAGCTTTGGTTTTGAATATTGACAATTCATTGATTTGGTTTTGAAGTATTTTGATATTTTCTTCTAATCCATTATTAGTAATCAATAAATTTTCAAATTTGAATTGAAAGTTAGATTTTTCTTCTAAATCTTTATTCAAAAGTTCAATTTTATCACCTAATAATTTTTTATCTTCATTAACTTGGTTGTTGATTTCAGTTAATTTAACAAAATCATTATTGTTATGAGTTAATGTTGATTCTTTAGAATTTAATTGCTCACTCAAATTAATTATTTGAGCTTTTTGAGTTTTATTATCTTCTTTTACTTCTCTTAATGCCTTATTGGTCAAATTAATTACTTCCCAAAAGTTATTCAGGGCAGTTTTAATTTCACTTCTTTTTTCTTCAACCAAATTTGTTTCTGTCATTTTAGACTCTACTTCTACTATTTATTAATAATTTACGAGTTAACTCAAAATCAAAAGTTTCTTAAAATTCCGTTACATTCTTTTTGTATTTGCGAGATAATCTTTTGAATTATTTCATCAATTTCATTTTCTACTAATGTTTTTTCTTCAGAATTAAAAATCATATTAAAAGCAATACTTTTTTTGTTTTCTTCTAAGTTTTTACCTTGATAAACATCAAAAACATCTACTGATTTCAATAATTTACTACCATTTTTAATTACAATATTTTTAATTTTATCATAATTTATCTCTTTATCAAACACAAAAGCCAAATCTCTTTCTACCCTTGGGAATGGTGATATAGTTGAATAAGATTTTTTGGTAATTGATGCCTTTTCGCATACATTTAGGTCTAATTCTAAGAAAAACACTTCTTTTTCTATCTCAAAATGCTTCAAAGTTTTTTTGGTAATTAATCCAAAATGCCCTATTACTTTACCTCTCAACCATATTTCAAGTGAGTTTGCACCGAATAAAGTGTTTGTTTTGTTTTGTTTCAAATCCACTTTATCAATATTAAATTCAGACACTAAATCACTAAATAAACCTTTGATGTCAAAAAAATCTAATTTTCTATTTTCTAACCAAGTTTTAGGATAAATATTTCCAGAAATAGCAACTGATAATTTCAACTTTTCATCTATATTCTTTAAATTAATACCCGTGTTATCTTCTGTGATTGGCTTAATAAAATTAAATGTTTTACCCACTTCAAATAACTTTAAGTTTTCGTTGCCTTGTCTAATATTAAAAGAAACTGATTTTAGCATCGAAAATGCCATAGAAGTTCTCAAAAATGACAAATCTTCGCCAAGTGGATTTAATATTTCAATTGCTTTTTCATCTAACAAACTTACCGTTTTGGGGTCAATCATATTTTGAGTATAAATTTGATTATACCCATTTGCAATCATAAAATCTCTAACCTTAAATCTAAAATTGGTCAAACTTAAATTTGCCGGCACTCTCGAAGTACCAAAATTAATATTTGAATTTAGGTCAGATTCTATATTGTCATAGTTATAAACTCTTGCAATGTCTTCGATTATATCAATTTCTCCAGAAATATCATTTCTATATTTTGGTATTTCAAAAGTATATTTATTTATAATTTTAGCAATTACTTTTAATCCCAATTTTTCTAATTTAGGCAAAATAAAATCACTTTGAATATCAACACCCAAAATTCTCTTCACATTATCATAATTTAGCTCAACTACTAAATTTGGAGTAGGATTTGGATAAACTTCGACTACACCTTTAATTAATTTACCACCAGCAATTTTGACAATCATTTCAGCAGATTTTTTGGCACCATATTCAACTATATTAATATCAGTCCCACGCTCAAATCTATAAGAAGCATCGGTTTGTAAGGATAATTTTTTTGATGTTTTACGTATAGAAGTTGGATTAAAGTAAGCCGATTCGATAAATATATTCTTGGTTGTGGGCTTTATTTCACTATTTTCGCCACCCATCACTCCGGCTATGCCAACTGGATTAGGTCCATCACAAATCATCAACATATCATCATTGATTATTCTTTCTTTGCTATCCAAAGTTTTATATTTGAGATTATCAAAGCCAGATTTAATAACAATTTTTTTGGAAACAATCTCATCGTAATCAAAAGAGTGAAGCGGTTGCCCTACTTCCAAAAGAATAAAATTAGTTACGTCAACAATGGCATTAATTGGTCTTAAGCCCAAATTGTTCAATCTTTGTTTTAACCATTCTGGTGATTCTTTCGCCTCAGCATTTACTACCATAGTTCCATAATATCTTGGGCAATCAATTTCATTTTCAATTTCTACAGAAATATAATCAGCAATATTTTTTTCATTTTGAGTAAAGTTCTCATCAGCTAACATCTTCTCAAAATCAGTTACCAATGGCTTTAATTCCAAATCATAATAAGCAGCTAATTCTCTTGCAATACCATAATGGCTCAAGCATTCAGCTTTGTTGGGTGTAATTCCAATTTCTAAGATAATATCATTCATATTCAGATATTGAGCCAAAGGAGTACCCACAACTATGCTGTCTAATTGATTATTGGTATCAAGTACCCAAATTCCGCTATGATCTTCGCCCAAATCTAATTCTGATTTACTACAAATCATACCATTTGATTCGATACCTCGTATTTTCCTTT